>NZ_JBXBCF010000069.1:0-120286 GCF_056784235.1 Kovacikia sp. CALU 1929 | reverse complement strand
AGTGTTTTGAAGGACTTTTTGATCGGAGTGAAACCCTTACCGGTTAAACTCTACAAATCTCGATGCGAGAGAAGAGACCACCCAAATGTACAGCATATCTCCCTGGTAAATAAATCAATCTGTACGGAAAAATTCCTTTGGCAGAAGAAAGAGAGGGTTTTAAGTCAGAGTACGCCAACCACTTGCCATCCTTGCGCCAGCCAACGCGATCGCCAAATTCGTCCCAGATCTCATCACCGGGATACTTGCCATCCAGTTTAGCACCACACTCAACATAGATTTGCTTCTGGACGCTGAAGCCAAAGTGCCCATTGCTGTACTTCACCCATAGCCCATCAATGGCTTTTAGCTCTTCACAGGGAAAGTTGAGCAGTTCCTCAGCCTCAAACCCCTGTCCTTCTTCTTTCCCCACGGTGGTAATCATCAAGCGATAGGTTTCCTGATCTGCTTCTATCCATTGCTGGTTTTTCAGGTACTCCTCTAATTGGGCATAACGAGAGGTTTGTACGGTTCCCTTTAGAGCTTCAAGCTCTAACTGTTCTGCTCTTGATAAATCAACTCGCTTTGGAGTTTCCTGGAACACCTGATACGCCAAATCCACTAACTGACGTTTGATCGCTTCGCGGATCAAATCTGTGGGATTAACCAAACTGGCATAAAACAAAATAGTTGGCTTCCAGGCATCGACTGCTAACACTTCATACAAAATCGATTCCTGCCGTATCCGTACCACTTCCGATGCCGCTAAAAACTCCTGAAAACCGAGATGGGCAAATTCATAAATTCCTCCTTCTTTTTCGACCAGCAATTCACTCACCTGCACAATCTGGTCTAGAAAAGTCTCAGCAGACACATCTGGATCTCGTTCGGACAGAGCAGTTTTCATCAGTGCCAGCAGATCATCCCGTTGAATCTGCTTAAAGTTTTGCTCATCCTGTTTAACTCGTTGCATCATGGCTAACGCTACGATTTGCAGCACTTCCTGTCGCTGACTTAAGGAACTGAGCAACAGAGGAATGCCCTTTGCTCTCGGTCGGCGGCTGAGTTGCAGTTCGCAAATATCCTGATATAGTTCAACTTTACGCTGCGGAAGTTCGGCTCCCTGCTTATCTCGATGAAACCGCACCATCATGTTGAGCAACAGCGCATTGCCCGAAATGGCTTTGAGTTCAGGACGAGACTCAAGCTGCGCCAGTAGAGACGCTGCATTTTGTTTAGCCTGCTGTTCTACATCAGGGGTGTTGCGTCCACCTCTGGCATAACGTTCCTGGCAGGCATACCACTGCTCCACAAAGCGTTCGCGTTGCGTGTCATCAAAATCTTCGATCCAAAAGCTGGCTGTCGGGCGTTGGGCGGTGTAGTCTTTGCTGTAGGCGGCTGGTCGCGAGGTGATGATGAATACTGATTCGCGGTAATGGCGCATTTGCTGACTAATCCACTCACTCACCGTCTGTCGTTCTGCCAGTGGCACCTCATCAAAGCCATCAAACATCACCAGCGCATCGCCCTGTTTCAACGAATTTCGTGCCCAGTTGGGAGGTACGTTTAAGTCCTCTGCCTGGGGAAGACGCGGTAAATGGTAATCTGTCAACAGTTTGGGTAAGCTGGCGGGATCGTCTGGTGGCAGTTTTTTTAACTCTTGCCAGCACCGGGTAAGATACAGCAAAAACGGCACCAGTTTAGGGGCACGATGTTTGCGATGGGCGTTTGCTCCGTAGGTATAGGCAATGTGTTTCAGCAAGGTGGTTTTGCCATAGCCACCCCAGGCACGAATGGCAGTTTGGCGATAGGCTGAGTCTTGCCGCACCCGTCGCAACAAATCCCAAATCAGCATCATGCGACACGCTTCGACTTCCGCTGCATTTTGGGGAAGCCTCCCGTATCCAGGTAGCACTGAATCTAGGGAAAGTCTGAGGGGAACATAGACCTCTTGCAGCAGGGGTGTAAAAATGCCGTCTTCGTGCTTTATGCCATCCGGGTTGTCTTCCTGACAATCTAATCGCTGACACTTGAGGTATCTGGCTTCAAAGCCAGAAAACTGCCATTTCAAAGCTTCCTTCAGGCTCGTCATCCAGTTTGTTAAAGCATCAGCATCCTGCCTGCCCCGTTCTGCATAAATCTCTGACAGTCGTTCCACGAAGTTTTTACTATACGCTGCCCATACTGCCGTGACGATCGTCACCGGAAAGGTGAGGAGAACCTGCGCCCATTCTTGCTTGAGCTAAAAAACTAATAAATAGCCACCCACTTCCCCCCAGCGGCATCCCTTAATGAACGGCTGCACAATCTGACATTGAACTAAACGACGTTCAGCACTGGGGCGTGAGGATTGAGACGCTGGTTCTGGTGGAGAGGCTTCTGTGGGTTTAATCGGTTCAGCCATAGGGCAAGATTAGGACGATTTCCCCTAATTCTCCCTAAAAAGATGGGGAATGCCTAGAAAAAAGAAGGCGAATGCCCAGAGGTTAGAAGTTTTGCAGAAATGAAGCTTAGAAGGAAGAGTCTGTAAGCCTTATGGCTAATTCTGCTTGTCTGGTTCAAATAGCCGATCGCAGCAACTTCATCTGATAAGGATCAGCATCCTTCTGCCACACTACAAACTTTTCCGCAGAAAATTGTCCCTTCAACTCCGTACAGTGGTTTTCCAGGCACTTTTGCTAACCTTGGCGATCGCTTACTCTTCTGGATTCAATACCTGTTCAGCCGTGAGTTCAAACACGGGAAATAGGGAAGAAACGATGCGATCGGCTTTGCCGTCTCGAAGAGAATCGCCCCCCCGAAATCTTCTTTCCTGATAGACCCCATTGACTAACGACAGCACTGTGACAACCTGTTGCTCTGGATCCAGCAACCAATACTCTGAAATACCTCGTGTTTGGTACTGATCGCGTTTATCCTCATAATCACGGGCGCGGTTGGTTTGACCAGGACTCACAACCTCCATCACCAACACTGGAGCAGGCATATCCAGCCGAATCGTCAATCGTTTTTGGGTCAGTTCAATGTGTTCTGGTCGCACAATCACAAAATCAGGAAACCGATTTCGCGCTTGCTTGGGCTTCAGGACAGGAACTTCGATTTCACAGTTATATCGATGGGTAAGCCTGGGCTTCACCAACCCAGCACGAATGAAATAAAGCTGTAATGCCAACGAAAGCCATGCATTCAACTCAGACTCCGTTGGCATTTCGATTAGCACTCCATCAATCCATTCATAACGCTTGTCGGTACCATCGTCATAGGTCAGGTACTCCTCAAACGTCATGCGTGGTTTCGTTACGCTGAACATGAGCCTGCCCTCCCTCAATGACCCTCTGTTCATGTTGATCATACTTCACGGAATTGCCGCCAAGCAGCCTGCCTCAGCTTCATCCGATACGGGTCAGCATCTTTCCGCCACACTACGAACTTTCCCGCAGGAAATTGCCCCTTCAACTCCATACACTGGTTTTCCAGGCACTTCTGACAGCATGGACGATCGCCCCTTAGGACTGAAATTAACCCTGCGAACGATATTGCTCCAATAGCTGCTGAATCAACGCATTAGAGATACGAAAGGTGGTTTGCTGTAATTGGTCTAGGGCGATCGGCAAATCAAGCCAGCCTAAACGACTTGCTTCCTCTAAGATTCCTAAGGTGCCGATTACTTGCAAGCCACGTGATCGAGCAATTCGCCGCCCAACCAGTTCATCGACAATGAGTGAATCTGCTCCAAGTTGTTCAACGAGCAAAATGGCTGCTTGTTCTCCCAGGTCGAGCGCTTCCAATCCCCCATCGGGTTGCAGACGAACTGACTGAATATCCAACCAATCAGGTGGTTGAGCAATCCACTGTTGGATTTGGTCGGGCGATCGCTCATCTGCCAACTCTTCCTGCACAGCCTGAGGAATCACAACCTGACCATAAAGCCGCCGTAACAGGTCAATCTGTCCAATTAAAATCAGATAGCAGAGAGGCGATGTATCTGAAACAACAATCACGCGGGTAGCTTGCCTTCACATCTCAGTTGTTCGTGGGTTTGGCGGTCTGCTTCTAATTCCGACTGGTTGTAGTGAAGCCATGCCCCTTTTTGCTTAAGGAAAGCATCCACTTCCAAGCGAGTTGCCATACCCAGCAGTTGCCCTACCTTCCCAGCACTAATTACCTCATCGCGATAGGCTTGAACGACAACCATCTCCAAAATTTGGCGTTCCAGGCTTCCCCATCTGGCTGCTAGGTCACGGGCAATATCATCGGGCAGGGCAATTTCGATTTGCATGGTTGTTTCTTCTTTGCCGCTACAAGGCTAATAGCTATGGTAGCCTAACCCTCATCTTCATAGCTCTGGTCACCTTTGCCCTAACGCTCTTACCTTTCCGCTACCTCCAGTATGGAAGATGCCGATCGCCCAAATTCTTCAGGGGCATATTGCAGATGGGCTTCTGCGCCAGGGTAGAGGAAGGTGCCGGGGGTGACGGAGCGTACCAGATAGTGCAGGGTATAAACGCCCGGATCGAGTTTGTCTCCATAGGCAACAACCCGGTCTTTGTGAATCGTCTGGTAGGCAAGCTGCCAACTATCACCTTTTGCCTCAAAGTAAGGAGTGGATGTCTGGAAGCTGTTGTCTACGGCTTCAAATCCGGCAGGTAGTGGGTCTGTAATCAGCACATGGTTCACCGGGTGGTCAGTGATGATTTCTAGCCCCACATCATAGACCTGACCAGCCGAGATCTTGAGCGGATCGGGGGCATACAGTCCCGTTCTGAACAGAACTTTGTCCTGGTTGGCGGGGCGAATGGTGCGGGTGACACGCAAACCGTTGAGCCGTCCAGGTTGGCTACCAGTCAAACGGTAGCGGTAGGCAACGAGGTAGTGCAGTACCCCCTGACCTGATTTTTTCAAAACCAGGTCACTACGGTTCTGGGGCAGCTTGCTGATGGGTATTTTCACCTCTGAACTGGGGTTCTGATAACCCTGAAATTTCACGCTGGTGAGGGTTTTGCCTGCCAGTTGGGCGATCGCCTCAAAGTTGGGCGGTGTTGGCTGAAGCTGACTGTATGCCACCAGGGCGGTGAGAGCCTCGGCATTATCGAAGCTGCTTTGCCAGGTGCCATTCCGGCGTTGGGCAAGTAGCCCTTGCAGTCCCCGGTCAATTACGTCGGGGCGGGCTTTTTGGGCGATCGCAAGCTGCAATGCCTGTGCCTGGGCAACGGTTGGAGAATTGAGCCAACCCCACCCCTGGGGCAGGTTGACCGTTGCGGTGCGTCCCGTTTCCGAGATCGTTTCCTGGATCTGGTCTGCCATTGCCGTGGCTTCCTGCTGCCAGTTAGGAAAGCGGAAGAGGTAACGGGCCAGTTTGATCTGAGTCACTGGGTCAAACTGAGTACGGGCAGCATACAGGTCTGCCAGAAAGTCGCTGCGCTGGTCGCCCAGTTCTGCCAGGGCAATCAGTGCCTCCAGGCGAATCTGGTTCTTGCATAAGGACTCTTTGCAGAAGTCGTATTGTCCCGGATTTGCCAGCAGGTTGCTGAGGTAGCTTTTCAGGGAGGCTTCTAAAGCTGCAATTCGTTGAGTCTCAACCGCGGCGCGGGTCGCCTGGGCGATCGCCCGCGCTGCATAGGGAGTGACAAATGGATCTGACCGTTCTGCTCCGGGATAGGCGGCGAAACCGCCATCTGGTTTACGCAGCCTTTGCAATCGCTCGATTGCCTGACTTGCCTGTTGCTTCGGGGTAAAGCCTGCGAAGGTCTGCCCATAGGTTTTGGACAGCACCTCCAGGTTGGCTGCGATCGCCAGTTGACTGGCAGCCGGTTCTAAAAAGGGCAGATCGGCTTGATCTAACACTTGCCTGGCTGGAGCAGTCAGGGTTGGCATCAGGGTACTGGCAAGGGAAATATCCAGTCCGCCCACGTCTTGCGCCACATCCTTTTCAACGTTGATCGGAATTTTAGCTTCGCTAGTAGTAGAACCGGCTTCAATCACCTGCTCAGTCACATTCTGGGTGCGAATCTCCAAAGGTACCTCAAAGGCATCGGTGGCGCTGCCCAGTTGGGCATTGAACTGGACTTTTGCTGCACCACTACCCTGCACCTCAACCGGAAAGCGGTAAGCAGTCGTGCCAGCGTTGTTTACCTGTCCCTGGGCGCTACCATTCTTGTCAAGCTTGAGTGGTGGGGTGACAGTGCCGTTGACCGAGGCATTGCCCCCCTGCCCGGTGTTGTTGGTGACGGCAGCCCCCATCTGGAAGCGATCGCCCGGACGGGCAAACTGGGGCAGCAAGGGACTGGCAATTAACGGCTTGGTGCTGATAAAGGTGGCATCACCCCTGCCAAAATGCAGATTGCCATCGGTGGCAACGGTCATCACGCGCCAGGTAGTCAGGTCATCGGGTAGTTTGAAGGTGACTGTGGCATTGCCAATCGCATCCGTGATGACAGAAGGATTGTAGTATGCCAGCGCCTTGAAGTCAGTACGAACGCGGGTACTACCTGCACCGGGGGCAATTCCGCCCCCATAGCCCCAGCCTTTTTCCAGAGGGGATGCCAGCGGCTCGATCACTACATCCGGACGGTTATCGCTCAATCGGGTGGAAATGGGTTGCTCAGCATAGACCGTCTTTACCAGGTCGGGGGGACGGAAGCCAGTCAGTTGTAACACCGCTTCATTCACCACCATGACGGTCAGTTGACCCTTAGCAGGTTGGTTTTGGGCATTTCTGAGGGTCAACCGCACCGTTTGATCGTCCCCTGGCTTGAGCGTAGGGGTTACCTGGGTATCCACCTGCAAATACTGGGTATTCAGATCCGTGGTGAAGGGGGCAAAGCCAATGCGGACCAGGTTATTCAGGCTGCCAGGTTCGATCTGTGCCAGGGGCTTGCCCTGCCTGACCAACACCGCTTCCACTGCTGCATTCGGAATCATGTCGGGGGTGATCTGAAACTGTACCTGGGGTGCGCCGCCGGTTACTTTAGTCAGTGTCCGGTAGAGGGTGTTGTGGCGCACGACCGAAAAGTAGAGTTCTCCATCCGGGTAAGGTGACTGAATCAGAGCCGTGGCGGTATCGCCTAAGCGATAGCTTTTTTTATCCAGCTTGATTTCCAGTCGGTTGTTGCGGTAGCGACTGCCCCAACCCACGGGAGAGTCGCCCGTTGCCCAGATTTGAATGTCTGTCGCGCTGGTCTCATTGCTACCACCCAGCATTGCCCGGATGCGGTAAGAGCCAGAGATGGGCGGAGTCAGGAGTGCTGTTTGAGGTTGCACATCTGCCTGCACATCTTTGCTGTCTACCGTTTTGTATTCCACCTGGTTTTGCTCGATGCGGCTCCCTTCCACCAATCTGGTGACACGGCTGTAGTTCATCTGCTGCAATTCCAGACGGACTCGTTGGCTGGGATAGGGTTTGCCAAAAGCATCAGTGACAATTACCTTCACCGGAAATTCTTTGCCAGCCGTTGCTACAAAGTCACTCTGTAGCCCAATCAGGCGATCGCCTGGTAGTGCCAGAAATGTTTTGGAATCGGAAACCGAGAGGTTGGATACATCGGATACCTGGGCATCCACCCGGTAGGTCATCGGGTAGGGCAGGTTTTGTTCAACCTTTACCGTCTGGCTACTTTGCCCACTATTGTTTAACACCTGACTGGTTTGCAGCACATCGGTAGCCACCACAGGCGCTTCTTCTGGCCAAAACCACTGCCGCCCAAAGGAGAACTCCTCCCAACCCCTGGGCTGAAACTGGGTCTGCTGTCGGGTCACATAGTAATTCGCCTTACCACCCTCCACGGGAGAACCAAACAGATAGGTACTTTGAGTTTTTGCCTCAATGTTTCTTCCCCCCAGCGCAATCATCGTTGGAGTGGACACAGCCTGAATGCCTCTCCCCGGCTCCTCTGCCCCTCTGCTCCTCTGCTCCTCCGCCCCCCGATCCTGCTCTCCTCCACTAAGAGACAGTTCCACTTTGAAGTTGGGTGGCTTAAACTCAGCCACGCGAAATTCACCCAGAATCTCAACGCCGTTGCCTGCTTTTGCTTTGACATAGTGGTAACCCAGGGGTTGGCTTGGCTCCAGGGGCAATTTCAGCGAAAAGGTGCCAAAGTCATTGGTCGTCTGAGTTCCCAGTTTTTTGTTTAGTCCATTGGGACCTTCCAGGGTGAGAGTGTAGCTGACCTTTTTATCCTGCTTCAAGGCACCGTTTTGCAGGTAGTAGGCAAATCCAGTCAGGGTAACGGTTTCTCCAGGTTGGTAAAGTTGGCGATCGCTAAAAATCGTTCCCCGTGACTCTGGCTTGGTACTCTGCCATCCGGCATCAATCCCGTACTCGTAGGCTCCGCTGTACTCATTAGTGCGGGTAAATGCCCAGTCGCGCCCCTCTTGAGCAATGACTAACAGCTTGGGCGGTTCTGCAAAGCGGCTTCCCCCCATGCATTGCTGTAAGTTCTGGGAAGTCAAGAGCAGGGTGCCATCCTTACCCGTGGTGCCCGTCGCACAGGCGGAGGCATCCCCTGGAGCGGTTGCCTCTAAGCGAGACTGATAAATCTGAACGGGGGCATTCGCCACGGCTGAGCCATCGGAGAGATGGTGTACTCGCACGATGCCAGACTCCGGAAACCACTGGGCAAACACTCCCAGATTGGTCAACTGTACCAGCCCGTAGGTAGTCGGTTCCCGCCACCGTTCCTGATTACCCTCTTTATAGGCGTTGGTGCGTGCCTGGACACCGTAAGCCAGCATTCCCGTAGCCCCCCCCAGTTCCTTTGGCAGTGGCACGGTGATATCAGTTGCCTGATTGTTCGGGTTCTGGATAGGTGTGCTTCTCCAGGCGGAAGGGTTGGGCAATAGTCCACTGCCACCCTCTTTGGGATAGGCAGAGTCATAGTAGACCAGGTCAGTCGGCTGAACAACTGAGAATGCAGACTTGTAACTGGACAGGTTGACCGTAGAGATGTTCAGTTGCAGGTCCTTACCCGTCGGAAAGATATTTAAGCCGGAAGGTGCCCAGATATCGGGGGAAACATCTCCCGTCTCGTACTGTAAGGTGACGGGTTTACCCAGGGTTTGCCCAAATTTGTCCTTCAACCCAGAGCCAAGGGTAATGGTGTAGGTGGTTGCCGGTTCCAGTGCCCAGGGATTGAGGTTGATGGTGCGATCGCCTTCATACGCCTGCACCAGAGGTACATCCTGCTTGGGAGCAGGGTTGATAGAAATACTGGAAATCGCCGACTCTGCACTTAGCCCATTGTTGAACTCCAGTTGAGCCGTTCCTTTAGCAAACCGCCCATATGCTCCACCGGCATCGGGCTGACCGTAGTAACCCAACTTCTGAAAGGCTAACGGTGAATAGGTTTCAATCTGACTGGCAAACACCGCTTCACTTGGTAGATTGCCCCGTGCCGGACGCACACCCGGAGCCACCTCTAGCCGGTAGCGTGTGGATTTTGCCAGTGCTTGCTGCGGCTCAATGGCATAGGTCCAACGTTTTTCAGACTCATCGAATTGCTCTGCGGACGATGGGTTTTCAGGGTTGTCCTCCTGCTTCTGCAAATCAACTTTGAGTAGTACCCCTTTGGTTTCTCCGGGCAGCATCAGTTTCAGATGCTCTTTAAGTGAAGACAGGTCTAGCTCGGTGTTAGAGGTGATTTTGAGGACAGGCTTGGTATCAAACGGTTCAACCGTTTCTCCGGAAGAAGAACCTGTTGATGAACCAGGCAGGTTCATTAGCTTAATTGCTTCGGTATTGAAGGTCCAGGCAAGGTCTTTGTCGAGGCGATGGTTTTTTAGATCTGCCAGTCCGGCTTTGAGGGTTACTTTTACTCGCGTTGCCTGGGGAGTTGCCTTGTCTGCCTGAAAGCCGACCATGCGCGGGGTCAAAAAGCGAAACTGACCCGGTAGCGGTGGTAGGATTTCAAATTTTTTGAGGATGTCTTGCTGGTCTTTGCTCTCCAGGCTTTCGACCGGGACGAGGGGTTCCTTGAACCGAATCCGGATCTGAGCCGTCGGTGCGGCTTCTCCCAGTGGACTGATCTGTTCAATCCAGTCAGGCAATTGGGGGTTTGTCAGGGGCGTTACCATTGGCAACGGCGCACCCCCAGGAGTGATATTTGCTGCACTACAACCACCCAGTTTGAAAACAAGGATGAGTCCAACCAGGAACAGCCCAATGAACTTGACCCGACCCCAATCACGCATGAACTCTCTCCCCCACAGGCAACGCTAAAAACGCTGATGACATCATACCTACATGGGAAGTTGCTTGGCTTTCCGGGATGATCAATAAATCTTTACTGAGGGTGGGTATCGGGCACTTAGGGACTCGCAAATTAATAAAGTTCCAACGTCATTCCCGCGCAGGCGGGAATCCATCGTGGAGCAGATTGTCTAGCGGGTACTTTATTTTTGGGCACATCCCTAACAACCAACCACACCCCTGTCTATCCACACGTCTTGTTGGCAAAATCACAGTTATAAATTGCCGGAGCTTGCCAGCTTAGGGGAATTTCCAGTAGATCTCTTGTGCCGGTAAAGCCCTGGCTGATGAATAGCAGCAGGGCTATGGAGTTGAGAATAATATGGACGTTGCGCCAGCGATTTTTGCGATCTTGATAGATTTCTTGAACAATTGCCAGGGAAAAAATCATCAGCATGATGGCAGCCATGCCGAAGTAAAAGTGAGACACGTACCATTCATCGTTCCGACGAAAAATTTCAGGCTGAAAGCCGAGAACCATCACCCCCATACCCGTCAGGGTGGCAAAAATTGCCCGCCAGATTTTAGATCTGGCATTGTAGAGAATCACCAATGAGGCGATCGTGGCAGCAAACATGGCAAGGATGAAGTAAAACCGAAAGGGATCCTTCGCCAGCACTTCAGCTTTATACATCTTTGTAAATAGTGGATGAGCCAGCCCAATCAAAGAAATGCCAACCACGGCTCCACTCAACCATTTACCTAGTTGCACATGTTCCTGCCCAACCACGGGCGCAATTTTGCTTTTCCCATCCTCCTTCACCTGCAAGCGACGCTGGCGGGTCTGCCAGGCTAACCGGGTTACCATTCCAATCAGAGGAAAGATAATCACCACTGCCAGTGCCGGATGTACGATTCCAAGAAGGTCTTCAAGATTCAGCATGGAACATCCCCCTGTGGTTAAGAGAAAGCTTGAGAAGTCTGGAATGGTAGTAGATTAACAGGTTGGAATGAATCTATGCTGAGTTTTGAGAGAATATTAGCTGAAATGGTTTATATAGCTATCGTCTTCGCCAACGGTTTGCATTTCTAGCAGGTGGTTTGCGTGGATTAGACGGTCCGCGATCGCCTGTCGCCATCGCAAACTGATTCTTAAATCTGCCAACACTTCCTGAGCCTGTTGCCGATAAAACGCACTTCTAACAATGTCTACTTGCTCTAGCAATTCGAGATTGTCAAACACAGTTTGAGGAGGAATGGAGTCCATAGGGGTGAGGGTTGGGGAATGGGGAAGTAGGTCGTCGTTTGTCATTCATTTGTCATTGGTCATTCGTCCTTTGTTGCCTGTAAATACTAATGACTAATGACCAATGACTCCTTCACTAACAGCCATTTAGGGCAGATCGGTGCTGCCCATCAGGTAGCGATCGCATTCGCGGGCGGCTTCCCGTCCTTCGTTAAATGCCCAGACAACCAGGCTCTGACCGCGACGGCAGTCACCAGCGGCGAACACACTGGGAATGCGGGTGGTGTATTTGCCATAGTCGGCTTTGATATTACTGCGGGGATCGCGATCGAGTCCGAGGGCATCGATCAGCATTTGTTCAGGACCGAGGAATCCCATTGCCAGCAGCACGAGTTGAGCCGAGATCACTTTTTCTGTACCGGGGACATGCTTGGGAATGAACTGACCTTTATCATTCCGCTCCCATTGCACCTGGACGGTATGAATCGCTTTTACATTCCCGCTGTCGTCCCCTTCAAATTTCGTTGCCGTTGTGGTGTAAACACGGGGATCATCCCCAAATTTGGCAGCGGCTTCTTCCTGACCGTAGTCCATCTTGTAGACTTTGGGATATTCGGGCCAGGGATTGTCTGAGGCACGTTCCTGGGGAGGTATGGGCATAATTTCTAGCTGAGTGACGCTATTACAGCCGTGGCGCAGGGATGTTCCCACACAGTCAGTACCCGTATCACCACCGCCAATGATGACCACATCTTTGCCTGCTGCCGAGATAAAGTTCTCATTTGGCTGTTCGTCCAGAATTGCCTGGGTATTGGCGGTGAGGAAGTCCATAGCGAAGTGAATGCCTTTCAAATCGCGCCCTTCAATGGGGAGATCACGCGGTTTGGTGGCTCCAATACAGAGGACGACGGCATCAAAGTCATTCAACAACTTCTCAACGGGCAAATCCTTACCAATCTCTGTATTGCAAACGAAGGTGACTCCTTCCGCTTCCAGCACATTCAGCCGCCGCATCACTACGTCTTCTTTGTCCAGCTTCATGTTAGGGATGCCGTACATCAGCAAGCCACCGGGGCGATCTGCGCGTTCGTAGACTGTGACCCAGTGTCCGGCAGTGTTCAATTGAGCGGCGGCGGCCAATCCAGCGGGACCAGAACCAATAATGGCAATTTTTTTGCCCGTCCGTTTTGCTGGAGGATTGGGAGTAATCCAGCCTTCCTGCCAGCCTTTTTCGGCGATGGAATACTCAATGTTTTTGATTGTGACGGGTGGGTTATGGATACCCAGCACGCAGGAACCTTCACAGGGAGCGGGACAGACTCGTCCGGTAAATTCTGGGAAATTGTTGGTTTTGTGCAGGCGATCGAGGGCTTCTTTCCACAATCCGCGATAGACCAGATCATTCCATTCCGGGATCAGGTTGTTGACTGGGCAACCACTTGCCATGCCACTGATCAGCGTACCTGTGTGACAGAAGGGTGTGCCGCAGTCCATACAGCGTGCGCCCTGGGTGCGAAGTTTCTCCTCTGGCATGGGCAGGTGAAACTCATCCCAGTTACGGATGCGATCGAGTGGTGCCGTTTCGGATGCTACTTCACGCAGGTACTCAATAAAGCCAGTTGGTTTTCCCATTAGTTATGCCTCAGTTTCAGGGTTAAGCTGGTAGTAGAAAACAATCATTGCGCTAATTCGAGGATTTAGGGAAGAGAATTATTCAAAATGCAGATACCAGAGAATCCAAGTAGTAACGATATTCGCGATGCGTTGATTCAGTTGCGAGAAGAAGTCAGTCAGCTTAACAGTAAAGTTGAAAAGTTAGACTACAAGTTTGATGCTTACCAGAAAGGTACAGACGGTATGGTGAGAATGGCAACTACGATTATCATTGCGACCGCTTCGGTAGTGGTTCTCTCTAGCCTCAGCCCTGAAATCACCGCCATTATCACTGCGTTATCAGCCAATACAAACTAAGCAATCCTTAAGTTTAAGCATCCTCCATCTATTGCGAAATCGCCTTATAATATCGAATCTTTAAAGAGTTATAATTTGCGCGATCGCTCAATCAAACTTCGACCACCTCTGAATCCTTACATTTTTAACCAGGCAAAAATTTGTTCTACGGTTAAGCTGAGTTCAACTCCAGGCAATACAGTCAAGACATCTTGGTTTTGAAACAATTTCGGTTGTTGATTGGGTTGAAAAACAATAATTGAGCGATCGCCGGGATCAATTACCCATCCTAATTTGCAAGCATAGGTCAGGCAGTGAAGAATATTTCCGGTCACACGATTAGAGCTTTGATCGGGAGCAAGGATTTCGATCGCCCAATCGGGAGCAATCATTACATCATCAATTAGCTCTCCATTCTCATCGAATTCAATGTGTTCCCATTGCAGCACTGTTACATCCGGGATAATCGATCGTCCTCCAAAGGTGCAACGCAGTTCAGGAAATGCATAGGCGACTTGCTTGTCCTCAGCCACTTCGTTCACAGTACTAACCAATTTACTTTGAAGCCGGGAGTGGCGTGTTTTGGGCATTGGCTTCTGAAAAATCTTGCCATCAATATATTCACTAGCGGGTTTTGTTTCTGGTAATTTCAGAATCTCCTCTAAAGTTAGTTTTTTAGGTGAAGTTTGTACCATGAGGGATTGCCTCTAAATTCATAATTTCATTTGGCTGATAAATTCCTGATAAAACTGCTGATGTGACCCAGAAAAGTTATCCATTCCTTCCTTCGTTAAATAGCCCTTACTTCTACCTGTATGGGGATTTTCGACATAGCTATCAATGTATTTCGGATAATTTGGATTTTCATGCCAGGTAATATTGAAGGCGGCATATTTTGGAAAGAATGTCATGTTAGCGTAAGCCTTGATGTGATCGTGTATCCACCAGGCTAGGGCAGTCCAGTCTTTTGTGCGATCGTAGTAGGGAATGAAAGAAGTCACAATCACACAGGCAGTGGCACCCATAAATTCACCGTCTTTCCGATCCCAAATATGCCCCGCGTAATTTTTCTTGTTTTCTGCACAGCTAAAATCCTTTTCGTTTCCCCGCTGATTTACATCGCAGGAACGGTAAGCAGAGCGGATGCTCATTCTGCCCAGTACATCTTGAATCGGTTCCAGAACGCGTTCACAAAGGTTTTTGCCTGCCGCGATCGCCAATTCCGGGTCATCTGGAATATTTGGAATTCCCTCAATTTGAGAGATTTCAGAGTAAAGAAATTCACGCATGAAAAAACTTTTGGAGAGCTGAACCCGCCCCAATTCCTCTAAACTCTTAACTTTGTCTGGTTTTTTCGTGAGCATTACTTCTGATTAGCTGATTTTCTTTTTTTGGGGGTTTGGGCGATCGCTAATTTATTATGGGAAATCCACAGTTTTATTAATTAACTTGCGATAAGGAACGAACGGTCAAAATTTCGTCAGCGCGTAGAGGCTCAATAGCAGACACCGGAACAGTGACAACAGCAATGGTTTCACCGATTGCATTAAAGACTTCCAAAATACAACCTGGCTCTCCACCTGTGGGATGGGGAACAAAATCAATTAACGTCGCAATATCCCCAACTTTGAGTTGATGCTCTGGGAGATCACGGGTTAGAGCGATCTCCTGGTATAGCTCAATTGCCATGACGGGACTCCTTACGGGGCTTGAGAGTGACAAACTGATACCAATTTAAACAGTATTCAGGGCAGATAGGGCATCGAGAATAAATGCATACCCTGTGATGGAAGCAATTAGCTCAGGAGTTAACTGAGCAATCAGTTGATCAACTTTAAGTTGGAGTTGGTCGACGGTATATGATCTTCTTTGTGCGGTGGGTTTCATACAAGTCTTCCTCGCTTGTTGGGTTTGTATACTTCAAGCTTATGGGTGTCTTGTCTCACCGCACTTTACTTTTTCATCATAGGGACAACCTACATTGCAGAACTTTTAGGTTACTCTACTAGTGCTTCACGGCAAAAACTTTATGTCAGCGGGGTACGTGGCTCAGTGGACACCCAGCCCCACTCATCCCCCATCCACGTCACAGGGGCACTTGCCAGAGCCGCTCTGCTGGATGCAGTCGGGGCATGTAGCCATAGGTTTGATCCAGGGTCTGCCTCAATTTCAACCCAGGGCGGAAGGCGATCGCTGTTGCCCCCCGAATTTTGGCATCAAAGTCTTTAGTTTTGACCCAGCCTATATCCTGGTTCGCTAGCAGAAGCGGAATATCCTGATTGAGCAAATAGCTGAGGGAAATGAGATCGCCGGTGTTGGTGTAATCATCTCCAATATCGCTAATAACAATCGGCGAAGGACTGTTGCGAATAATTTCAGCGGTTTCCCCGTTGAAGTAGCTCAGATCCCTATTCCACCAGGTATAGGAAAAGGCGCTGACGGTTAGAGATGCCAGACTACCGAGCACTAAAAGAGCGAATGCACTATTCCAGAGCCACTGTTTAATCGAATGGAGAGACAGGATCTGAGAGCCTTGCTGGTTGTGTTGCAGCAGAGAGAACCCGGTTGATAAAAAGTAGGCAACTGCCAGTTGAATACCGGGATAGGAAGAAACCAGATAACGACTGACCGCGGACCGCTTGCCTCCCAGAATCAGGTCAGGCAATGCCAGCACTAGAAACGGCACCAGAATGGACGTGAGCACAAATAGCCAGGTTGAGCGATCGCACCGACGACAGAGGGTGTAGATGGCGATGCCAATCAAAATCAATACTGGAAGTCGCCCCAGAAAGGTCAAAGGGTTGCTAAAACCCCAATCCAGATCGAAGAACAGGGAGGTGAAACTGAGCGTCCATAATTTCGCCAGATAATCAATACCTGGGGAAATTTTCGACCAGTCGGTAGTTGCCAGTGCCCGTTGGCGATTTGCCAGCAGGACATACCCCCAGGGTCCGAACAGAATCACACCAGCCGAGATCGCCAGCCAAAAGCGCCCAACCATTCGCCCTACATTGGTATAGCGGGGTTTCTGGTCAATGGATCGGCGAGTTTCTGCCAGGGCTTCAATCCCTACATAGACCACCTGCCCCATCACCGTCAACCCAAAAAATGGCTGCGTATACAGCCCCAGTGCTACTGACAGGGCATACCATCCCCAGGCAACCCATCTCCTTCTCTGCCCTTCTCCCTCTTTGCCCCTGCGTGCCTTTGCCTCTTGCCGGAGAGCGCGCAACAGTAACCATTGACTAGCAATCACCAATACAGTCAGCAAACTGTACTGCCGTGCTGTTTGGGCAAACAGAACATCAAAGGGAGAGAGTGCCAGCAGAGTGGTTGCCAGCAATGCCACCCCAGCAGAAGCAAACAATTCCCAGGCAAGGGCATACATCAACGGCAGCGCCAGCAGGCTAATCAGGGCTGGAAGAAACCGGGATGCCGTCAACGAACCGCCAAATGCCTGCATCCAAAAGCGGGCGATCGCAAAGTAAAGCGGCGGATGCTGGGGATCTTCCACGGCTAGCGAGTGAACTGTATCACCAAGGGTACTGTCTGGCTTGATCTGCTGAAAGGCTTGCAGTTCGCCCATGGAACCCACACGATTTTGAAACAGATCCTGATCGATTTCTCCACGGGTGTATCCCGCAGCCCGCATGGAAGTGTAGACCTCGTCGTGCCAGTACACCTTATGGCTGAGGTTGATAAAGCGAAATGCGATACCGACCAGCAGTAGAAAAACCAAAGTTGCTTTAAGCCAGTTAGGGAAACGCACGCAGGTAAACCCCCGTTGATCAGGCACAAATATAATCCGACAGTCTAGAATAACCCAACAGTTTAGAACAACCCGATAGTTACAGCGAGTTTCATTTGCCTGGAGCCTACGGCAATAGCCTATGTATTCTATAAACAGCTACAGCAATTCTCAGCTTTGTTAGGTACGTTATTGGTCATTGGTCATTGGTTATTGGTCATTGGTCATTGGTCGCCCACAAATGATTAATGACTAATGACTCATAACAAACTGCTAGCTTATACCGCATCAGCATGAGAACCGCTGTAGAGGATGAACTCAGTTTGTAGCAGATTTGGTATTTTCCAGAGCACATGATGAAAGAACTCTACCCGCCGATTGAACCTTACCAGACTGGCATGCTTCAGGTCTCTGAGCTACACCAGATTTACTTTGAAGTATCGGGTAATCCAAAGGGCAAACCTGTTGTGGTGCTGCATGGAGGTCCCGGTGGGGGCAGTCCGCCCTTTTATCGTCAGTACTTTGACCCAGCCCGCTGGCAAATTGTTTTATTCGACCAGCGGGGGTGCGGGAAAAGCAAGCCCCATGCAGAGCTACGGGAAAACACAACCTGGGATCTGGTGGCAGATATTGAGCGGCTGCGATCGCACCTCAACATTGATCAATGGGTCGTTTTTGGTGGGAGTTGGGGTAGCACCCTGTCCCTCGCCTATAGCCAGACCCATCCCGATCGCTGTTTAGGACTCATTTTGCGGGGAATTTTCATGTTGCGCCGCAAAGAAATACTCTGGTTCTACCAGGAAGGTGCCAGCTATATCTTTCCCGATGCCTGGGAAAAGTACCTCAAACCGATTCCCCCGGAAGAACGCCATGATCTGCTGACGGCTTACTACAAACGCTTAACCAGTCCCGATCCGCAAATTCGGCTAGAAGCTGCTAGAGCCTGGTCTATGTGGGAAGGCAGCACCAGTAGGCTACTGCAAGACCCCAATTTAATCGCCCGATTTGGCACCGCTCAGTTTGCCGATGCCTTTGCCCGGATTGAGTGTCATTACTTTGTGAATGGGGGTTTTCTGCAATCGGAAGATCAATTGCTGAAGCAGGTCGATCGCATCCGCCACTTACCCGCGGTGATTGTGCAGGGGCGCTATGACGTGGTTTGCCCGATGATTACTGCCTGGGAACTGCATCAAGCCTGGGCAGAAGCTGAATGGATTGTGGTTCCCGATGCTGGGCATTCCATGTCCGAACCGGGAATTCGGAATGCTTTGATCGAGGCAGGCGATCGTTTCGCAGCGTAGGCTAAGCTCACTTCCGCTCCGGGTGCCTTGCCTCTTCGCGGGGGATACCGAGCCGATTTACCTCTGCAATCAGTTGGTACAGCCGTCCGAGGTCGCGCTGGTTGAAATGAAACACCAGGCGGGAAACGCCTACCGAGGCATCCTGCGCTTCTTGCGGCAGGGGAGCGCTCTTTTCAATCCGCCCTTTGATCAGGATGTCGCTAAAGTTCTCATTCAGCCACTCTACGTTCTCATCCGAAAGCTCGGAATTGAGGCGAAGCACCAGTCGGGTGCCGACATAACGGCAGGAGTGGAAGACCCGGTAGAAGCTGGCGATCGCCTCACAAGCCACGTCTACCCGATCCGTAATGGTATATAAACTAGGGTCTTCCGGGCTGATCAATCGCCGTTCCAACAATTGCTTGTTAATATAGGCGCTCCAGTCGTGCCAGTAATCTCCCCCCGGTCTGTCAATCAACACTAGGGGCATGGGAGCCGACTTACCCGTCTGGCTCAGGGTCAGACATTCAAACGCCTCATCCTGGGTGCCAAAGCCGCCAGGGAAGAGTGCCAGAGCATCACTTTCCCGCAGAAAAAAGAGCTTACGGGTAAAGAAGTATTTGAATGGGATGAGTTTGCGATCGCCCTCAATGAAGGAATTGGCACCCTGCTCAAACGGAAGCTGAATGTTTAACCCAAACGATTTATCCCGTCCGGCTCCCTCATTGCCAGCCTGCATAATGCCGGGACCTGCCCCCGTCATCACCATAAACCCCTGCTGAGTAATGGCTTTGGCAAATTCGACTGCCATCTGATATTCCACCGTGGTAGGGGCAATGCGTGCCGAACCAAAAATCGAAATTTTGCGGATATGACGATAGGGATAGAAAATGCGGAATGCCCGCTCCATATCCTGAAGGGAAGCATTGCAGATTTTCCAGTCGAGCCGGTCAAAATCATCCTCTGCCATGCGAACGATGGTGGCGAGTGCTAACTGAATTAACTCCCCATGCTTTGTATGGGGCAAGCGATCAAGCAGACGAAGCACATCGGCATGAAGCGACTCAGATGCATTTGGCAGTGGAGATGTAGCCATGAATCCCTCCAAACGGGCAGCATTCTATTGTATCGAGATTCGAGGCTTTCTCGTTTACGTAGCGTGCCCCTGTTGAGAGAAATTTATGCTGCCCTTTGGCAGACCGAAAAACCAGATCTGGCTCTGTCAAGCCGTTGACCGCTATGAAAAGGGATGGCTACCGCTCCATATCCACTGATGACCAATGACCAATGACCAATGACCACTAACCACTGACCACTCAAAGGCTGCAAAAGGGGATGGCTACCGCTCCATATCCACTGCCCCCATCAGCTTCAGGCTGGTTTTTTGTGCCTCGGTTAGCCCTGTCGCGGCGGTAATATTGGTTCCTTGGTAAGGGCGCAGTCCCCTCAAAAGCTTGAGGCATTCGCCGGTGGAGATGTCCCAGAGGCGAATGGTTTCATCTTCGCTACCGCTAATCAGAATCGGCTGGGGCTGTGGGGCATGGGAAAAACCAGGGTGGTTCATCGCGCTAAAGGTGAGGGACCAGATGTGGCTGGTATGCCCCTCCAGGGAAGTGAGTAATTTGCCAGTCCGACTTTCCCAGAGCCGAATGGTTGAATCTTCTCCACCACTGGCGATCACTGTACCGTCTGGACTGAAGGCAACCGCCTGGACACGGCTATGGTGTCCATTCAGGACATGCAGGCACTCACCCGTTTGCACATCCCAGACGCGGACGGTGCGATCGCGACTGGCGCTGGCAAGCCAAGCCCCATCTGGGCTAAAGGTCAAATCCCAGATCCGCTCTGTGTGTCCCTCCAACCTCTGAATTCCTTTGCCTGATGTGGCTTCCCAGAGTTGAATCACCGGGTCATCCCCAGCACTGGCAAGGAGTTGCCCATTGGGGCTGAAGGCAGTTGAAAAAATGCGTCCCCTGCCTTCCCGAAGAATATTACGGCATTCTCCGGTGGCAACATCCCACAGCCGAACGGTAGAGTCAAAACTGCCGCTGGCAAGAGTAGAGCCATCGGGGCTGAACTGGACTGAGCAGATCCAGTGGGTATGTCCCTTCAGGACATGCAGGCAATCACCAGTGTGAACATTCCACAGCCGAATTGTTTGGTCAAACCCACTGCTGGCAAGCAAGGCTGGCGTATTTCCCGGCAATGGGGCTGGAGCAAAGGCAACAGCAAGGACCCAGTTGGTATGCCCATGCAGGGTTTTGAGGCATTCTCCAGAGTCCATGTTCCAGAGTCGAATCAGATTGTTTGCGCTGCCACTTGCCAGGATCGGAGTGATCTGAGAAATTTCTGGCTGTTGCTTGGAATGGTGACCTCCAGGGGTCTGGGGCTTTCCATCGGAGGGGGTTACTGGGATCTCTGGTTGTCCCTGATTGGCTCCTGGCTGACAGGGGCGGATTGTGACCGTTAGAACCGCATCACTGTAACCCTTCAGGGTGGTCAAACACCGTCCGGTACGGCTATCCCAGAGCTTGATTTGCTGATCCAGGCTACCGCTGGCAAGCAGGTGATTGTTGGAGTAAGCGATCGCCCAAACATGATTTTTATGTCCTCGCAGGATCTTGAGGGATTCTCCAGTACGGCTGTCCCAGAGGCGAATGGTATGGTCTTCGCTGCCACTGGCAATCCGATAGCCATCGGGGCTATAAACGACGGAGCGGACATAGCGGGTGTGCCCTTCTAGCTGGTTAAAGCAGACCCCATCGGACAGTCGCCACAGCTTAACCGTGGCATCGGCTCCGCCCGTAGCAAAAGTTTGCCCATCGGGACTGGTCGCGATCGCCCAAACTCCCCGGCTCTGGGCATTCAGGGTTTGCAAGCATTCCCCCGTATGGGTATCCCAGATCTTCAAACAATCATCCCCACCGCCGCTGACCAGCCGTATCTGACTCAAACCCGACTTGCCCGCCCGCAATTCTGGTGGCATTACAGGCACAAAGGCAAGCCCGCCTACCCAGTTCTGATGCCCGATGAGAGTTTGCAAGCATTTTCCGGTAGCCGGTTCCCAGAGCTTGACCGTACCATCGGCGCTGCTGCTTGCCAGTAAAGTTCCATCCGGGCTAAACACAACCGCCAGTGTCCAATCACAATGTTCCTCCAGGGTTTGCAAGCATTGTCCGGTTTCCGTATCCCAGAGTCGAATGCAGGCATCTTCACCGCTACTAGCCAGGAGACTACCATCGGGGCTGAGGGCAACACAGCTACCCCAGCTAGTCTTAGTCCGAAACTTAAGCCACTTTTTACCCTGATCAATTTGCCACAGGTAGATATCACTCATATCAGTTGCCGCCAGGAACCTGCCATCGCGGCTCAGATCGACGGACCAGATGTTGCCCAGAGTTTCTGTAAACACTGATTTAGTGAGGTCTGTATGGGCAAAGTTAACTCCATGCAGAGGCACGCCTTGAAGATCTGCCTGCCACACCACCAAATTAGAAAAGTCATAGCCGCTCAGATCGATGTTGAGGTGACGCATCAGGTTAAGCAAATTACCCGCTGCGTATCCCGGCGTGTGGGCAAACTCTGCCCGTAGTTTCTGGAGGATTTGCTTTAGCTTCCGTTCGACATTTTTGAGGGTGTGGAGTTGTTCGTAGAGGCGATCGCCAATTCGCTGCAAAATAATCCGCACCTGGCTTTCCCGGATGTAGCTTTTGGTCTGTGCTTTGATGAATCCATGGCTCATTAACAGGTTAATGTCCTCGGCGCAAATTTCCTGGCAGACCTGTTCCACAAACTGCTCAATCAGGTACTCCATCACGACGGGTTGTTGGGTAAACCCGTGGGGACTGCATTCAATCACAAACCGTCGCCCCAGCGATTTGAGCACTTCTGGCAACTGGCGCTTGAGGCTGGGAGAAAGGATGTCATCGCGCAGATCGGACAGGGACACCAATTCCCGATTAATTGCCAACCAGTACATCACGTCTTTTTCGGCATCAGACAGACGGTCAAGCTGGCGATGCAGCAGATCCCGAATGTCATCAAAGACCAGGGCACCCTGGTTGAGGGCATCCAGAAATAAAGAAACCTTACTGTTAAACAGATCTTTAATCACCGAAGCTACCATCTTCAGTGCCAGAGGATTACCCGCGTAGTGCCCGATCAGGTGTTCCCATTCGGTGGCTGATGCAGAGAAGCTACCCCGGATTTTGAACAATCCCTGCACATCCTGGCTGGTCAATCCTTGCAGTGGAAAGGATCGGACTGGGGTGTATTCCCCTGCTTGAATGTCTACTTCCTTCGGTTCTTCTCGACTGGTCAACACCAGGCAACTCTGGTGGGCAACCTCTCCTACCAGCATCAAAAGTTCACCGTAGTCTTCGTAGCCTTCCCGATAATGTCCGGCGGGGTGGCTGTTTCCCGGATGAGATAGACCATCTTGCAAAATCATTTCAGCGTTGTCGAGGATGAGCAAACAGCGGCGCTGCTTCAGATACTCCATTAACTGAGACAGTTTGCCATCAACACTTTCTGCGATCTCAACGCCTTCACCATTGGCAAAAAATTGGAGCAGGTTAGTCAGTAGCTCCCTCAGGGGTGGAGCATTGCGCAGCGATCGCCAGATCAGCCAGTCAAATTCTTCCTGCACCTGCTGTGCCAGCTTGACAGATAGGGAGGTTTTACCAATGCCGCCCATTCCCAAAATGGCAACCAAACGGCAGCGTTGGTTCTGCCTCTCCGGAGAAGAATCGCCCACAATCCACTGGGACAACGTAGATAGTTCGTCCGTGCGTCCAAAAAAAGTTGAAACATCAACCGCCTCTCCCCAATCGCGGTGCCTGACATCTGGGGGAGGAGCAGCGGGGCGCTTGGAGTGATGACGCACCCACCGCCCAATCACTGCCTTAAAGTTTTGTCGAGTCACCTGTTCAGCAAAAGCATCGGATAACAACCGCCAGATCTGGGCACCGACCGCACGAATATATTCAGTTGCAAAATTCCAGTCTTCTGCAATTTCAGAATAGGTTTTTCCTGACCATGCCTGCCGAAAGACTAATTCTTGAGTGTCATTCAGCCGAACAGGGTGTAAAACGTTATCAATAATCGTCAGGGCTTCTTCAAGAGTCATCTTCAAAGCACACCCGAAACTTACTTTAATTAAACGGAACGTAGTAGTCAGTTTGCTCACCCGTTTTGATGAGGTAAACACTGAAAACAACTGCTATAAACGTAAAGATGAGTGCATAAGAAACATCCTTTTGATTGCTTCTTTCATTGCGACCACCCTAAGTTCAAATCACTTTAACATCACATCTTCGACTCGTTATTGTGTCTGATTGAACCAGATTCTGCCATTACCCGTCGGGGTAGTTTTTCTATAACGAGAGTTTCTTTGCCAATCAACAGGCTTACAAAGTTGTGTAAATAGGTGAAACTGCACCGTAAGCTAGCTACACAGCTACAGTTTCTTACAAGGAACCTATTACACTTTCTTACTGTCAAATCCAGATCTGACCGTTAAAGTTTGGATAAAGACAACAGTAAGACAGTCAACCAAGAATGGAGTGCTAGGAAGCAAGCATTATCAGTGTGAGGACGATTTCAACCTATTTGCTTTCAGTTCAGGTGGGGCGTTCATGAGTTCCCCAACTGATTGATTTAATTTGTCCAATTTAACAATTCATCCAAGCCCCCGGAGTGAATGATGAGTCTTTCAGATGTGAATCATCCTTTAGAAGGTTCCGAAACCTTTCTTCAAGCTGTTTTAGAAGGCTTTGTCGATGGCATTTTAGTGTTAACTGATCGGCAAGAAGTCATGTACGCTAACGCAACCGCTGACTCGATCTGTACCCAACTCGACAAAGAGAAGATAACCCCATTGCCCAAAGAGCTTCAGCAGGTTTGTACGGCACTGGTTGAAAGTAAAGATCTGTATGGCGATCGCCCCCTGATGATTGAGTCAGATGTGGATACTGGAAAAACCACCCTGCGCATCCGGGCACAGTGGCTCAAATTACAAACTGCTCAGCATCCCTGTATTTTGTTACGGCTGCAAGACCAGGATCAGGCATCTCAGGGATTGGCGATCGCGGAGGCACAGAAATGGAACCTGACCCCGCGTGAAACCGAGGTCTGGCTCCTGCGTCGGGCAGGTTGCAAGCGGCGGGAAATTGCAACGGAGTTGTATATTGCAGAAGACACCGTCAAGAAACACCTGAAAAATATCCAGTTCAAGCGCCAGTCTGTGCTGGATGAGGAAGAGTGGCAGTCGAGTCAGGCATCTTGAGAGTGGAGAGTTGAAAGTTGAGAGTTGAAAGTTAAGATTTGGAAACATTGAGTCTCTTTTCTTTATTCCTCTCTGTTGATTCTCAATTTTTAATCTCAACTCTCCACTCTCAATTCCCCCTCCTCCAATGACTATTTCTCTCTCTCTAGATGCCCTCGATCGCTATCGGCAACAATTTCCAGGACTGCGAAATAAGGCGTATTTCAATTACGGTGGACAAGGTCCGATGCCGGAGGTCGCGATCGCGGCGATTCTTCAGTCTTATCAGCAGGTGCAGGAGTTGGGTCCGTTTTCGGGTAAAGCCTATGCCTGGGTTGTGGAGCAGATGGAGGCACTCAGACGGGACATTGCGGCTGAACTGGGAACCTCACCCGAAACGATTACTCTGACAGAGAATGTCTCGGTGGGTTGCAACATTGCCCTCTGGGGAATTGATTGGCAACCCGATGACCACTTGCTGATCACGGACTGTGAACATCACAGTGTGATTGCGGCTGTGCAGGAAATTCAGCGTCGGTTTGGGGTTGAGGTTTCAACCTGTCCCTTGGGGGAAACACTGAATCAAGGTGATCCAGTGGAGGCGATCGCCCGTTATCTGCAACCGAATACCCGTTTGGTTGCCCTCAGCCATATCCTGTGGAACACTGGACAGGTTTTGCCTTTAGCGGAGATTGTGTCCGTTTGCCATCGCCATCCCAGCCATTACCCGGTCAGAGTTTTGGTTGATGCGGCGCAATCGGTGGGCGCGATGCCCCTTTGCCTGGATGAATTGCAAGCAGATTTTTATGCTTTCACCGGGCACAAGTGGTGGTGCGGTCCAGAGGGGCTAGGTGGACTGTATATTCGACCAGAAGCCAGGGACAACCTTCATCCAACCTTCATTGGATGGCGTGGTGTTACCACCGATGGAGCAAGTTACCCAACCGGATGGAAACCGGATGCACGGCGGTATGAGGTGGCAACCTCCGCCTTTCCCCTGTTTGCCGGACTGCGGGCGGCGATCGCGCTCCATTCCCAGTGGGGCACCCCCCAGGAACGGTACCAGCGGATTCAAACCTTGAGCCGCTATCTCTGGGAGCAACTGATGGATTTGCCCCATGTTTCCTGCCTGCGGCAGTTTCCTCCAGATGCGGGACTGGTCTCGTTTCAGCTACCGGGTCAGTCCCACAAGCAACGGGTGCAATATTTAGAAAATCAGAACATCATGGTTCGGACCATTCTGAACCCTGACTGTGTTCGCGCCTGTGTTCACTATTTCACCCTGGAGTCTGAAATCGACCAGTTGGTTGAAGCAATTCAGGAAAGTTTTCTCTATTGAACCTTTTGCCCTGATTTTCCGTCTAACTCTATAACAACCACGTCACTGATTTGGCGTTGCTGAATAGCAGGATGAATTGGAACAAAGTTTCAATTCATCCAAGCTCTAATTCGTACCCAGAATCAGCAACGCCCTGATTTCCTAACCTGAGGTAGCCCCCGGTTTCTGACAAAATAACTGGGGCAATGAGAGCAAGTCTAA
This sequence comes from Kovacikia sp. CALU 1929, assembly GCF_056784235.1. Classification (NCBI taxonomy): domain Bacteria; kingdom Bacillati; phylum Cyanobacteriota; class Cyanophyceae; order Leptolyngbyales; family Leptolyngbyaceae; genus Kovacikia; species Kovacikia sp. CALU 1929. The sequence goes on along the minus strand of NZ_JBXBCF010000069.1, from coordinate 94,095 downwards.
CAAGAAACTGAGGAGATCTTTGTTGCCTTGCTTGGGCAATTTCTGGTTGCTATGGATTTGTTACACCTGTGAGTTTACTGGACAGAACAATGAATGCCCCAATTTTTAACGGACGGATAATTTTCAATCTTCTGGTTGTCTTCATGAGTGTGGGAACGATCGCGGCGGTTTCTCCCATGCCTGATGGAGTACCACCCATCGTTGGCTCTACGATCAATATTCCCCTGGATAAAGACATGCTGGGTGTGTTTCTGGCAAAGTGAAGCAGCAGGGGGCAGGAGTCCTGGAAGTTAGATCGGTAAGCGATCGCAACTCATGAACAAGGGCAGAGATTTACCCTACCATCCTTCCTCCCTGACCCGACACCTTCTACTGGCGAACAAAACCCGCACTGATTCCCCGTTCTGGGTCTTTTAGAAACACGTCTGGATTGACTAAGGTTGTGCAAGGAATTGGGGTACTCCAGCACAGTTCATCTGGCTGCTCTGGAGACCAGTAGAGAAAGTTGGGGGCTTGTCTCTGGACTACCGGAACACGCCTGAGGGGTGGGGGCAAAACAAGTCGGGATAGGGAGTTGCCATGCAAAGTAACCGCGACCAGCAGGGCAGGTAGTGCAACGGCGATCGCCCACCTGACCTTGAACCTTTGGATCAGGTCAGGGTAGCGATTCCAACGGAGTTTAGCTGAAACCCAATCATGACAGACCAGTGCCACCGACAGGGCTGGTAACAGGATGAGATAGGACAGGGAGAACCGGAAAAAGGGGGCTGTTTTCAGGAAAAATGTGATGCCAGTGATCGCGATCGCGATTACCCAATATTTTCCTGCATCACTTTCGGTTGCTCTTCGCCTGAACAGATAAACCAGGCAAAAACCATTGACGATCAGCATGAACGCCATAAAGCGGGTGGTGGTGGATGTGTTTAACCACCGCCAGGATGCCCACAACCAGCGCGGCATTCCGGCTGGTGGCTCACCAAACCAGGAATTCCATCCATGGGTGGCTTCAGCGGTTTTCTGGGCAACTGTTAATGGCAATGACCAGGGCAAATCGAAACAAAGAACGGAAGAGGGGTAGAGGGGACAACCGGAAGTCTTAATATTATAGGCAAACACAGGGATCAGCAACAGGATTGCGATCGCGCTGGCAACCACGAATCGATGGAGCTTAAACCCTTTCCTGTAACTGTAAAACAGGCTGGCAACAAACAGGAGCGGAATTGCCGTCAGCTTCATCGTAACCGCCCCGATCGCCAGGAACAGAGGAATTAGCTGAATATTCAGAAACTTCTGTTCTGAATATTCAACATTGATTGCTTTACTGTTGCAAATGGTTAGAAAGCACCAGGCAATCACACTTACCAGGAGTAGCACTGGTATATCCGGCGAGGGCGATATAACAATAGTATTGACTCCATCCAGCCGCGCAATGGGTGGAATCATGAGCAAGAAGATAACCATAAACCAATCGCTGATGGTTCCCTCTTGTTGCAGTATCCGGTTGGAGTGAAGCAGGAATTGGCAGACCACAAGCAACAAAGCAAACCCATTGGTCATTGCAGTGGCTCGTGCATTCAGTAGTTCTGGATTCAATGGAGCGGCTAAGGCAAACCAGGAGGATGTAAATCCATAGTTTGCAAATATAAGGGCAATACCACGAACACTACCGTACTGGGCAAGCCACTGAATGTTGCCATAGTGATAAAGCCCTGTGTCGATCCAGGTCACTTCTTGAGTCATCCAGGTAGCTACCACAATCATCACTGCCAGCAATCCTGCCAGGAGCTTGCGAAGGTCTCCCTGGGTAGGTTGGGTTGAGGCAGGAAACCCAACATCTGCATGGGATACTGCCAGAAGTTTGCGGGAGTTTCCTGATCGTAGAATATTGGCAAGTTCTGTGCGGCTGGCGCGAAATGCTAACGCGCACAGGCACAGAATGAATGCCACGATCGCTCCAACCAGGGGTGACAGCGGCAGAAACAGGGAAGTGGTAAACAGGGCAATGGTCAGTGTAACCACGCCTAACCATTCTGCTATTATCAGGCGATCGCCAATCTGGTTGAAGCGGTCTGCCCTCAAACCATTGAGCAACCCCAGCCCAATAATGCCACTAATGATTAGGAGTAGGGTCCAGACCGCAATGAAATAGAGCATGGAAGCGCCTAAATGATGTCTATGGCTGTGTGTTAACTCCCAAGTTTAACGGATCGGATGGGTGCTGTCGTTTCTCCCAAAAGAAGCCAAACACGTTGGCAACCTGGGACAGAAATAGCAGGCAGGTCAGCAGCAACGCCGAGGGGGGAGCCGTAACCCCAAACGGATGGGTGAGAAGTTGAAAGTAGAAGGTCAGAGGTTCCACCTTCATCGGATCGCAATTGCGCCGCGATCGCACTTGATGGAAACAAAACGCACCCCGACCATAGTTAAAATGCTGTCGCCAGAAGGATTTGAGCGACAGTTTGTGAAAGTGATGAATCTGCACTTTGGGCGCATAAACCATGCGATAACCATGATGCAGCCAGCGATCGCACAATTCCCGATCTTCCCCCGCCGCCAGCGGAAACGAGGTGTCAAAACCGCCCATTGCCTGAAAGCGATCGGCAGGTAAGGCAAAGTTATTGGAAGCAAAAAATTTAGACTGATGCCAATTCGCGTTGTAATAGCCGTACAGATAATCAATTAACACCTGGCTGGCAGTGGAAAACAGGTTATCTGGTAGGGCATTCAGGGTTTTGCCCCCAACTAGACTATCAGGCGTTTTGGCAAAACAGGTTTCCAATGCCTTCAGCCAACCAGGTGTTGGGGCACAGTCATCATCGGTAAAAACCAGATATTTTCCCCTGGCATGGAAGGCTCCCGCATTACGCGCCTTCGCTGGTCCACTATTGGACTGCCGGATAAATCTGAGATTCAAGTTGGCACAAAAAGGAGAAATAACTGGTTCCATTGAGGTTTCACTCCCGTCATCCACCACAATTACTTCAAAGCGATCGCGGGGATAGTTCAGCCGATCAAGCGCCTGTAAACAGTTCGTCAATCGTTCAGGGCGCGCATAGGTGGGAATGATAATGGAGAAGAGAATGGATGGGGTTTTCATGGCTTTGTTCCTCACTCTCCAATGCGGCTGTAGCGATCGCTGACGAAGCGGTTTAGCAGGCGATCGCCGTGAATGAAAACCTTCTCCAGGCGATGGCTGTGCCGACCGAGTAGCAGGCTTTTGACGAGGGGTTTGATGTATGCCTTGTGCCGCCGAAAGCCTAATTTCTCATACCGTTTTTGGAAGTATTTATCATCGGTTAAATCCCATTTGCTGCGGAAGTGCTTGAGGCTGGCCAGATCCCAGGCATCGCTCCAGCGCAGCATGAAGAAGGGCAGGTCAGACCACTGGAGGGGGGGACCCGGAACGTAGGTGACGATGACGGAACGTTCTGCATAAATGGTGCCACCGGCACGAGTCACCAGCATACAAAAATCGAGGTGTTCACGGGTGCTAAGTAAGTTTTCATCCAGCGGTCCAGTGCGTTCAAAGATGGCAGTCCGAGCCAGCATACAGTGGAACTCCACATAGTCACACTGGGTTTGCTGGAGGCGATCGCTCACTTCTCCCACACGCCGATTGGCAAAATCGCTCTTGTGGTGGAACCGGCGCACGACAGTATTTTCGACTGCCTCTTCCTTGATATAGGTTTTTCCACCAGGATTGTGAACCATTTCGTGAATTGGTTGCCCAATGCAGGTCAGCGGTCCCACCACAGCGGCTCCGGTTTCTTCGGCACATTGGATGAGTCCCTGTAACCAGCCCGGTGTCACTATCACATCATTGTCAATGAAGACGACATAGGGAGTGCTAACCTGGCGCAAACCAAGGTTTCTGGATTGATTGGGGGAGAGGTAGCGATCAACTCTGATTAGTTGAAACTTCTTTTCCTGAGATTGTTGTTCAAGATATTGCTGAATGTGTGCAGGAGAACCCCCATCAACATAGACCAGATTGAATGGAATATCTGTGTACTGGTATATGCTTTCCAATGATTCACGAGTATAGCTAAACCGTTCGCGAGGAACGACAACAATCGTGACCTGGGGTTGACTAACCTGTGAAGTTTCCATTGGGAGATCTCCTGAGAATGGATTGAACGAATTGGTTTAATGGTGAAAATTCAACTGCTCTTAGATGGCTCTATGAGCATTCTCCATGAGTCTTCGCGCAGGCTTTTTAGCAGAGGCAGGGTGATGCGCCGGAGGACATAACGGGGGTGGATTTGCAGTGCCCGTAACAGGTTTAACAATGCTGCCTGACGCTGACCCAATTCGTAGGATATAAGGGCATGGTTGTAGATAAATTCAGCAAACATTTTGGGGTGGGCATTGAAAATTGGTTGATGTTTGCGGACAAGCTGATTAAAACTGACCTGACGGAAAGTGGGGTCGCGAGAAATACGCGGACCTTCATGCACCAACTGTTGATAGGTCACAGTCGGCAAACCGAGAATGGAGCAAACGGGATTCAAGCGCAAAAAGATTTCGGTATGCACACGGGATTGGAACGATTCGTCATACCCACCCAGACTGAGCAGCAATTCACGCTCCACCACCAGGGTTTGTTTGGAGAGAAAGGAGTGCCCTGGTTCGATCGCCTCCAAAAAGAAATGCTTTCCCTTTGGTAGCGTTGGGGGAATACGTGTCTGTTTCACCTGCCCATTCAGACCCATCACTTCTAATCCAGATAGCACGGCAACGGGTGGGGGCAGGGTGGTTTGGGCGAGGGCAGCCAGGGAAACTTCTGCCATGTGGGGTAATAATTGGTCATCGTCATCCAAGTAGGTAATCCAGCGTCCGTGAGCGGCTCTGGCTCCGGCATTGCGGGCGGCGGCAGTGCCCCGATTTTCGGGGAGGCGAACCAGGCGCAGGCGGGGGTGATCTGGTAACTGGACTGGCTCCGGTGAACCGTCATCAACCACCACCACTTCAGATGCCTCCACCGTTTGGTTGAGCGCACTGTCTACGGACCGTGGCAGCAGTTGAGGGCGATGGTAGGTTGGAATGATGATGCTAATCAGCGGGTTCATAATCAAGTCAGGAAGAAGTTTTAGAGCTTTTTGATGTCCCAGGAGCGGGGTTGGTAGAAGAAGCAACGACTGGTCGATCGCGTGGATTCCACCTGGAATCGGAAAGATTGCACTTTATCGAAGGTAAAGACACCTCGTTTGAGATAAACATTGGCGCTGTAAACCCCTGGCAGCATGCAACAGTAGGGCAGGTGCAACCGGATTTCGGAGTGACCGGGAGCGACTTCCAGACATTCGTGGTCACTGGCGGAGGTCATGGTCAATACGCGATCGCCACCTGCCGAAGCCGAGGAGATGGATAGACCGACATTCAGGTTGTCAACGAAATCATGCGCCTGACATTCGACACACAGGTAGACCGGCTCTCCAGTTTTGAGCGTTTCTACCAGATTTCCGGCTTCATCTTTAAAGCAGAGAGAGCGGATATCCAATCCCCGACTTTCGGCGATCGACTTTTCGGGCAGAACCATTCGTCCCAATGCTTTTTCGGTGCCATCCAGACGCAAATCCGCTTCGTATTGGCGAATCACTTCCTGGGAGTCACCCTGGGCAATTAACGTGCCATTTTTGATGTAAATTGAAGTGTCACAGACATTCAAAACGTGGTAGGGATTGTGGGAAACCAAAATAAACGCTGTTCCTTTTTCCCGCAGTTGAGCCAGCCGCTGGTGGCATTTCATTTTGAATTTAATGTCGCCCACTGCCAGCACTTCATCAATCAGCAAAATATCGGGATCAATATAAACAGCACAGGCAAATCCCAATCGGGCTGCCATACCCGAACTATAGGACTGCACTGGAGCATCAATCGCTTCTGCAATTTCGGCAAAATCAACAACAGCATCAAAGCGTGCCTTAATTTGTTGAGTCGAAAGACCCAGAATAGACATATTGGCGTAAATGTTTTCGCGTCCAGTCAAGATGGGGTTAAAACCGGCTCCCAATGCGATCAAGGGGGCGATTCGTCCTCGCAACCGCACCTGTCCAGTGTCCGGTTTAATTAAGCCACTAATGATCCGCAGAAGCGTACTTTTACCGGCTCCATTGGCACCCACTAAACCGAGCGCCTCACCCCGCCGAAGCTGAAAGTGAATATCCTTCAGTGCCCAAAATTCACTTTGACGCAGTACTCCACTCTTGCGTCTGCCGCCGGTCAGGTCTGTGGCAATGTCCTGGACTCCGTAGAACAGCGATCGCTTTAAGTTGCGGCAGAACTTTTTAGAAACCCCTTCTACCGAAATCACCGTATCGTCTGTTTCCAGGGAAATGGGAATCGTTGGCTGGGAAATTTGAAGCACCATCAGGAACTCACCCGCTCAATCACATAGGGCATTGCTACTCGAAACGCAATCCAGGTCAGGATTAATCCAATCAAGGTAAATCCGCTCACTAACCAGAAACCCGGCACTTCAGTTAGTACACCTGTAGTTGCCAGTTCTCGCGTCGTCACCAGCAGCGGTGTTACTGGATTGAATTGCACCAATGCCCCAAACAATCCTTCCCTGGGGACGGGGTAAACCACTGGTGTAATAAACAGCCAGAATCCTGTGAGCATACTCAAACTCCTGGAAACATCTTGATACAGCACCCCAACCGGAGCCAGCAAGACTCCCACCAGTGTTCCCAGCATGACCAGGTGAATCAGGGCAACCGGAGCCAGAATCAGCGTCCAGCCAACCGGCACCCGAAAGTAGAGAAACAGTGCCACAATCAACACCAGCTTGATGGCAAAGTTGAACCCCACCTCTCCTATCTTTGCCAGCACGATCGCCTCCCTGGGAAAATTCACCCTGGACAGCATGGGTTTTGCCAGGGCGATCGCCTGCACTGGACCTGTGACTGACTCAACAAAGGTTTGCCAGAGAGCAGTACTGAACATGACATAGGCGGGATAGGGAATATCGGTTTCGCCCACGGTAAAGACATTGGCATTCTTTGCCAGGGTAAAGCCGATCGCCATCCCAATTGGCGGCAGGAATGCCCACAGGACTCCTAGCATGGCTTGCCGATATTGGGCGCTGATATCACGTACCATCAACCGCCACGCCAGTTCGCGGGAGGCAAGCAGGTCATGCCACATGGACTGGAATAGGAAGCGGGGACGCCTTAGTAAGCTATCGGGAGTGTAGATGATTTCGGGGGGCATGGGAGGGGGAGGAGAGGTTGGTAGTTGATTAGTTGTTGGTTGTTGGTTGTTAGTAGGGAAGGGGAGGGAGAGAGGGGGAAAGGGGAGAGGGGGGAGAGCCAACCGCTAACCGCTAACAGCCAGGAAACGTTCTGCCAGGTCAAGGGGGTTTGGAACCTGACAGAACGGTTTTTAACAGGGGTGGGGGGGAAGGGGGATGGAAGTAGCGTTGTTGGGTTTTGGTGTGGCGGTGGGTGAGGTAGTGGTTGAAGGGGTGTTCGAGTCTGGCAAGGGCGCGGGTCAGGAGGGGGCTGCCAATGCCGAAGGTAAGTTTGCGGACGAGGGGTTCCAGGATGGTGCCGTAGCGTCGCCAGCCCAGACGTTTGTACTTAGTTTGGAAGTAGCCATCTTCTGAGAGATTCCATTTGTCGCGCAGACGGTGCAGGCTGGCAAGAGTCCAGGCATCGCTCCAGCGCAGCATGTAGTAGTGCAGATCGGTCCATTCCAAAGGTGGTCCAGGAACGTAGGTGACTAAGCAGGCAGGTTCAAAGTAAACGGTGCCGCCTGCTCCACGAACACCCATGCAGAAGTCTAAATGCTCTTTGGTATTGAGGATTTGTTCATCCAGGGAACCCAGGCGATCGCACACCTGTGTTCGCACCAGGACGCAATGAAATTCTGCTAATTCAGTTTCTTGACGCTGTAACTGAGGGCGCAGTTGATCAACGGCATGTCCCTGCTGATACATCTTTTCCCGCAGGCGGTGTCTGCCAGTGCGGTCAACCCAAACATGAGACTCGCCTCCAGCAAAGTGAACTTCTGCATGGAGCGGTTCATGCTGACACATCAAGGGTCCTACCACCGCCGCATTGGTTTCTTCAGCACATTGCACCAGTGCCTCTAACCACCCGGGTGAAACAATAACATCATTATCGATAAAGACCACATACCGAGTTTTGACCTGTGCCAGCCCTAAGTTTCTTGCCTGGTTGGGATAAAGATAACAATCAGTCCGAATCAGTTGAAACCCTTTGTCCTGAGACTGTTCTTGCAGGTAATGCTGCACCTGAGCCGGTGAATTGCCATCCACATAGACCAGATTGAAGGGCAGGGTGGCATGGGCGTAAATACTTTCTAGCGATCGCTGGGTGCAGCTAAACCGTTCGCGGGGAACAACCACGATGGTGACTAAGGGTTCAGTGGCAGAGGTCATGTCCATTGGTTTCTTGAATGGATTAACTAACAGACTCAAGATTTAGCTGAGAAATTGATTGGATTAATAGATTGGAATCGGTATGGCTCAGATGTTGATAAATGTTGACTAGGCGATCGTTTAATTGATGAATGCTAAAGTGAGTTTCTACATAAGCGCGACCGGATGTGCCCATTGGTTCCCAATATTCTGGATGAGCCATTAATTCGCCGATTTTTGCTGCCAGAGCATCCACATCCCGTTCTGGCACCAGAAACCCAGAAATACCATCCTGTACCAGTTCTGGAATGCCGCCATGATAAGTACTGACCACGGGCAAACCCATTGCCATTGCCTCCTTCAGGACATTCACAGGTGCATCCTGATTCCCATCCTGAGCCGTCACACTGGGAGCGACAAAAATATGCGATCGCTCTAAAATCTCAATCAACTCCTGCTGTTGCTTTTGCCCCACCAGCCTCACCTGAGCCTCTACCCCTAGCTCCCAGATCAGCCCTTGCAGATGCCCTCGGAGGGGACCTTCCCCAACAATGGTGTATTCCAGATTGGGGTAGATAGACAGCAATTTTGCGATCGCCCGAATGCTGTATTCAATTCCCTTCTTTTCAACCAAACGACCTGTTGTAGTAATTCTGATGGTGCCGTCTGGGTCGGGGTAGCGCGGCTTAAAGACAAACCGACTGCAATCAATGCCTGATCCATGTACGGTAATTTTGGCAGGATCGCAACCCAACTGAACTGCCCGTCGCCGGAAAAACTCACAGTTTGTTAAAAAGAAATCTCCCTGGCGAAACAGTTGCCCATAGACCTGTTCACCCTGCTCCTGCACATAGGTACTGATGTCATAGCCACGAAACACCGTAATTAATTTGCCCTGCAACGCCCCCACATCTCGCAGGAATAGGGCAGTTAATCCATCCGTACCAAACTGAGCGTGAATGATGTCATAGGGTTCCTTGTCCAATAGCGGCGTAATCGCATACACCATCCAGAGCGAAGCTGCCCGCAGACCATATTTAAACACATTCAGCGATCGCGCCACCAATCCAGGACGCTTCAACCCATTGCGAACCAGCAGCCCCATTCCCTTCAGCAATCGCCAGATGATATTTTCGGGAATTTGCGGCACATAGTAGGCGCGATCGCACAATCGATACTGCTCCACATCCGGATGCATTTTCGATAAATCCCCAGGAAGATGAGCATAAACATCCACCTGATAACCGCGATCGATTAAGCCGGTAATCTGATTAATCACAAACGTCTCCGACAATACCGGAAACTGCCACACAACAAACGCAACTCTCATAGAACTGGTTGATTCCATAAGCCTTAACACCCTGCAATCAAGACTGGTCAATCAAGACTGGACTTCAAAAAAGCGAAACGAAGGTGTATACATCCCATGAAAAAAGGTTTGGCTTTTCCTATCCTCTTGCCGATACCCCTCCCAACTTCAAACGAATCATTTCCCACGCACTGATATAGCGAACCAACACCATTACCCAGGACACCTTCAACTTTTGATCCAGCCCTGGCAGGCGTGGATCAAATAGCGTATTCCAAAAAAACATCAGCGGTGGCACAAGCTGTTTAGCCAGTTCTATGAAAAAGAGCAGATTCCGTTGGAGGAATGAGCGATCGCCCATCTGCAAATCATAAATCCCCCCAACCAACCGTGTTGTTCGTTTATAGAGATCCCGATAGGACGATCGCGCCGGATGTAACACCTGCACATCATCTGCATACACCTGCTGATAACCAGAGGCATATACCCGCTTGCCCCATTCCAGATCTCCTCTAGACTTGAGATTTGAATTAAACCAACCCACCTGATCCATCACAGTTTTGAATGTAAACACATTCGCAGTGGCACCTGCGTTGAACTTATTCAAGAGTTGCTCTTGAGGAAATGCGGTCACTTTCTCATAAAGCGAAACTGAAGTCGCCTGATTTAGTTCTTCAAAGAATATCTCAATCCTGCCAGCTATCAATCCGCAATCCGGATTATGTACTAGATGACTCACTCCTTTTTCAATCCAATCATTTGCTGGAATACAATCTGCATCGGTGAAGGCAATAATTTCCCCACGAGCAAGCGCAATTCCACGATTACGCGCTGCATAGGAGCCGGGAGTCGATTCACAAGTGGCGATCGCACAATCAAAACCATCCACCACACCCGCAACATCTTCATCCGAACCATTATCGACCACAATCACCTCATAGCGATCGCCACAGTACGTCTGTTGATCCAGCGCTGCCAAACAACGCCTTAACCGTTTGGCATCATTGAAAACTGGAATGATCACCGATACCAGAGGTTCTAACGACGGCATCGATTGCTCACAAATTTGCGGTTGATCCTGAGTGCTAATCATAACGGCTACACCACTGGAACTAAACGCTCGTTCTCACTACTTTTATACGGCTGCTTCCATTCCTCTTTAGTGAACTCTTCGTGGTAAGACCGTTCCGTATTCACATTCCAGAGATCATGGTTTTCACCCAAAATGTTTCTCACCGCCAACATGCCTGTCAGCATCGAATGATCCTGATTGTTATAGCGGTGCATCCCGTTACGACCCACCGTTTGCAAATTCTCAAACGTTTCCAGATAGTCCTGAAGCACCTGTAAATGCTGGCGATACTCCCCGTCATAAACCGGGTATGCCTTGGGTTGCCGAATCACCACCCCGTCTTCCACGTCGCCCTGCTCAACCCCCAGACCGAGGGCGATCGCCTCCCGACTTGCGAGTGCAATTAACTCCTTTTCAGACATTTCCCAAAGCGTATCCCCCTCACTGCAAAAGTACTCCATACCCAAACAGGTCTTGCTCAGGTCAGGCACCATTGCCGGACTCCAGTTCTTAAAGTTCTGAATCCGTCCCACTTTAAACTCTGGACTATGGATATAGATCCAATTGTCAGGAAACAAATGCTCGCGGTTGACCACCAACGACACAATTAAAAAATCCCGGTACTTTAGCTTTTGAGCAGCTTCCACCACATACTCAGGTGGTAACGGGTCAAGCCGCCGCAATAGCAACGTCACAGGCATGGTCGAGATAAAATCATCCCCCGCAATTCGCACCAGGCGATCGCCCTGGCGTACCAGAATATTCTTGATCCGGGTTCCTTCCCGCTCAATCCGAATCACATCCGTTTCCAGTTGTACCGGAGAACCTTTTTCCTCCACAATTTCCTGGCAGCGTTCCCACATCATTCCGGGACCCAGGATAGGGTAATCAAATTCCTTAATCAGGCTTTTGGCATTCTGGCTACCAAACACCGCATTGATCACCGCTCGCTTCAGTGACATTCCCTGAATTCGTTGGGCTGCCCAGTCAGCCTGAATTTTATTACAGGGAATTCCCCACACCTTTTCGGTATAGGTTTTAAAGAAAATCCGGTAAAGACGTGCGCCGAAGCGATCGGTGACCCACTCTTCAAAAGTCTCTAGATGCCGACCAGGAAACAATCTTGCTCTCAGTTTTGCTTTCAAATAACTCAGTAGGATCAGAAGACTCTGAATCACTCCCAGGTTTAGCAGGGTGTTAAATAATGACAGGGGATAGTTATAAAATTTGTTCTGGTAATAGATGCGCGATAGACGCGGCACCTTAATGAAGTGGTCTCCCAGAATTTCCTTCCATACCTTTTGAACTTCATCAATCTTGGTGAAAAATCGATGCCCACCAATATCAAAGCGATATCCTTTATAAGTTTCGGTGCGTGAAATTCCCCCTACCTTGTCAGATTTTTCTAGCACGATTGACTGGATGCCTTGCTGTGCAAGTTTATAAGCAGCCGTAAGTCCAGCAGGACCCGCACCCATAATTACAACCGGATAACGCTTCATGACGTAACTCCACAGGTAAATAACACCAGGAATGATCAAACTTGAGAAAGATTAGCTTGACTGGGTTTGTGAGATTGAAGGTGATAGCGAAAGGTCCCCACTGCAAAAGCCAGCCCACTGTAAAAGAAATACAACCAGTGCCAGAAAACAACCCGCAGGGCAAACCATACTCCACGTTTGTGGGCAAAAAAGCGGTACACCGGCCAGTTGAGGATGAGCAACGCCAACGCCAACCCGACTGCAACGTAAAGACTGGCAGACCACCAAACCCCGATCGCCAGCACCGCCAGCAACCCATAGATCAGCACCACACTGACCCGACTGGAAGTTTTTAAGTTAAGGTCGTTGATGAATTGGCGATCGCGCAAAATCAACTCTGTCCAGGGCAGTGCCCGGTAGAAGAACTCAGCCCTCAGCAGGGAACCCACCTGCCACCGCTTCAGATGTTTCACCTGCAACGTCTTACACAGGCGAATTTTGTACCCTGCCTTTCGCAAACGGTAGCCCAGCTCAATATCTTCCACAGATGGCTTTGTATAGGTTTCATCAAAACCATCCAGCTTCAAGAAAATGTCTCGCCGAATTGCCCCACAGGCTCCCCAAAAGGTAGACGCTTCTTCCTGCGCCATCTGGTGAGTGTAGTGATGAAATAAATTCTTGTATTGAGAAAGAAAGTTTTCCGCTCCGGGCGAATCATCGTAGGAACCAATTACAGCCACCAGTTCCGGGTCATTTTCAAACAGAGAAATCAACTGGCTGATTGCATCAGGGGCAACGGTGACATCCGCATCCACAAAAAACAAAATATCGCCCCTGGCATTTTTTGCACCTAAATTTCTGGCGTGGGCGGGTCCCCTGGCAACCTCATTTTTCAGCACGGTCACCCCAAGGTCATGGGCAAACCGCCAGGAACCATCGCTATCCCCATCCGCAACCACGACTATCTCAACAATTGAGAGGAGATGCCGCAAACTCAACAGGCATTTTTGAAAACTTTCGCCACCGTTATGTACCGGAATCACAACCGACACAGATAACTTGGGATTAGGCTGAATTTCTAAAACTCCATCAGTCATGACAGAACCATTCACTCCTCGGTGCCCCTGAAAACGTAAGTAAAACAAGCATCCCAACCCTTGGTCTGAAAAGGCTTAACATCGGTTGCCTACCTAACACCCATCAGGTTGACTCGCAAAAATCTATGTCAATTTGATCTGAGTCTGAGCAGATGAACTCTTGCTGAGTAACGGTCATAAGCGCCCTGTTATGGACAGTTTCATAGAGGGTTGGTATTAGATGAGTGAACCTGATTTTCATCTTTTGGCTTTAGACCTCAGGCTGGAATGCAAACTCACTTGTGCTCAAAATCAGAAACCGAAACTGTATTGGAAAAACTCTTGCGTTTACTGTCTACCAAAATTAGCTGAGTAACATTGCTGATAACTACTAGAGAAAAACCTTAATCACCAATCCGTAATTTTTCGACAAAATTATCCAGTCTTCATCATCGCTTTATTTAACTTGAAGGTCGGATAAAGAAATATGAAATTTATTTAAAGTTACCCATCAAAACACCTCTATCCCCTTTAAATTCCATCAAATTTTCAGGCGATTTTCTCAAACCTATTCCTCTATCTCCAGATAGATATAGTAGTTTCTATGTCAGGATTTTATAGCCCCGTAAATGAGGAAATTAATAACAGGTCAACCCCTTAGAATGCTTACGGCAAGGGCATTGTGAATATCATTTCAAAAAGCAACCCGTTGTATATATTTTTACAAAGCTCACCTGGATTTCTATACGAGCTGGAATAAATTGATAAAAATGAATGCTATGGATGCTGATATATAGCATTCATTTTTTTGCTTCTTCCCTAAGAAGGATTAATAGGACTTTGAAAGTGTTATTTGGAGATTTCTGAGAAAGATAGGAATCTTATAGCACTGATTTAAGGACCAAACCTATACCAGCGATCGCTAGACTCTTCAAGATTTCAGGAATCTAATGCTTAACCCGAAAATCCTTGCCCAACTGCTACACCCTTACAGAATTTGACGGTTTGAACAACACAACATTGGTTAGAAGAAGTGAAATTCAACTAACCAGAAGGGCTGATGTGAAAGACTAATCTGACACCTGCCTGGCGTAAGGAGATTTCCACCAAACAAAGTACCCCACCGCCTACGGCACCTCCCGCGCTTCGCGCCGCTGACGCTAGAGCCAAGGGGAGGCTGGGAGGGGTTTTAACGAGGTAAAAATATTCCTGGAGATCACCTAAGGGATGTGCCCCAAAATAAAGTACCCGCTAGACAAGCTGCTCCACGATGGATTCCCGCCTGCACGGGAATGATGTTGGGACTTTACTAATTTGCGAGTCCCTAAGTACATTCTTTACGGCGTTGCTGATTTTGGGTATGAATTGAGAGTTGTATGAATGGAACGAAGTTTCAATTCATACTGCTATTCAGCACCACTTACCTTACCGAGGTTTCCGTGATTACCAGGCTCGTTTCCTCCCGGCGTGAATTTTTGGTTTCTCTAGCGGCGATCGCCCTTGGCATTAAAGCCTGTCAGCCCCAGACACAAACTCCTCAAACGTCATCCAGTCCAGCCGCTGGGTCTCCGGTATCCCTGTATGGGGCAGGCGCGACCTTTCCTTCCTTTCTTTACCTGCGCTGGTTTAGTCAATTTAATCAGCAGCATCCGAATGTACAGATCAGCTATCAGCCAGTCGGAAGCGCCGCTGGAATTCAGCAGTTCCTAACGAATACGTTGGACTTTGGAGCCAGTGAGGTGACACCGACCGACGAAGAGATGGCTAAGGTCAGCCAGGGGGTTGTGCTGATACCTACAGCCGCAGGTAGCGTTGCTGTTGTTTACAACCTGCCTGAAGTTAAAAGTGGGCTGAAACTTTCTCGCGAAGTGCTGCCAGAGATTTTTCTGGGCAGGATTAGCCAATGGAACGACCCCAAAATTGCAGACCTGAATCCGGGAATCAATCTTCCAAACGAAAAAATCATTTTGATTCATCGCTCTGATGGCAGTGGTACAACCGCCGCGTTTACATCCTACCTGAGTGCAGCCAGTCCAGAGTGGAAGGAAAAAGTGGGGGCAGGATTGAATGTTGCCTGGGCTGCTGGGGTGGGGATTAAAGACAATTCTGGAATTGCTGCCCAAATTCAACAGGCAGAAGGCACGATTGGTTATGTGGAGTATGCCTTTGCTAAACAGTTAGGGTTGGCGATCGCAACCCTTCAAAATAAAGCAGGGCAATACGTCCCCCTAACCGATGACACCGTCTCGAAAGGGTTAGCCTCCATTACCCTATCCGATGACCTGCGAGGCTCCATTGTCGATCCAGAGGATGCCGATGCCTACCCCATCATCACCTATAGTTGGATACTGGCATATAAACGCTACAGCGATCCACAGAAAGCTAAAGCTCTCAAAGAAGTGCTTCGGTGGGGTTTGACCGAAGGGCAGAAACTTGGTCCTGATCTGGGCTATGTACCGATTCCGGCTGATATTGCCCAGCGATCGCTGGCTGCATTAGATCAAATTGAGGGGTAGTGGGACAGCCTGGGAACGAGATGGATAGACGATGGGAACATGCGGTCACTTTTATATTTCCGCTTACTCCATTGCGATTGATCTCTAACTCTCAACTCAAAACTCTCAACTCAAAACTCCCACCACCCTTTACTCTTGCCTACCCCCCCCTACTCCCTACTCCCCATTAATGATAGATTGATGCACTAAGACAGCATTTGTATCATATTTGGCTGTTTGTGCTGTTTGGGAGGAGTTTTTTATGACCCAAGACCAGCCACCGTCTCCAGACTTACCGGATCAAGCACCAGAGGGAGTGTCAGAACCCCCCTCTGAAATTTCTGAGCCACTACCGGAACCCACTGAACCATTACTGGAACTCTCTGGGCCATTCTCAGAACCAGTCGAGGATCCCTCAGAACCCTTTGAGACCCCGCTAGAACCCTCTGAGACGCTATCAGAGATCTCTGAGCCATTTTCAGACGTAGTTGAGGACCACTCAGCCTCATCTGAGACTCTGTTGGAAACCTCTGAGGCATTACCACAAACCATTGAGGCATCTTCAGACCTAGCCGAGACACTATCAGAGCCATTATTATTAGAGCCATTACTATCAGAGGTAACACCGTCAGAATCCGCACTTTCAGAGGAAATACTCTCAGAGGCAGTACTGGCAGAGGAAACACTGGCAGAACCATTGGATGACTTTACTCCTTCTGAGACAGCCCAGACGGCTGAAGTGTCGCCGCCGTCTTCTGAGGTGCCCCAAGTTGTTGAACAGCCTATTTCTCAGACACTTCAAGCGTATTGGGAGCGGGCGCGTCCGGTTATCAAAACTCAAACCATCCGGGTTTTGCAGGTAACGATTCAAGGGCTGGAGAGTGCTGTTTCAAGGCTGGAAGCGGAACCCAGACAAGAACTCCCTTCGCCATCTGACCCATTGGCGGCTCCTGGATTAGCCGCTTCCGAATCGAAGACTTCTGGATCAGTAGCGTCTGATGGGTCAGTAGCGTCTGAATCAATGGCTTCTGACAAATCTGGTTCTTCGTTTTCGGTCGATAAGTGGTGGCAGAAGGTGCGTCCTGCCTGGGAGCAGTTTCAGGTCTGGTGGGCAAAGTTGTTGACCTGGGTACGATCGCGCCTGCCAGCGGACTGGAGTGAGAATCTGTCCGACCGGGCACTGTCAGGGGCGATCGCCGGTCTCCTGGTCGTTCTTCTGTGGATAACCTCTGGGGTGTTTTCTACCAAGCCCAAACCCACCCCCGTGGCGATCGCCCCTTCTCCCAAAGTGACGGCTCCAGCCCCCAAACCACCGACTTCTCCCCAGGTCAAAGGGCGCGAACCTGCCAAGCCCACACTCTCAAAACCGGCTGAAGAGAAACCTGTGGCTCAAAAACCCGCTGTTCGAGTCAGTCCTTCTCTCATTCCTAAGCCATCTCCACCACCACCTCCGCTGAAACTCACGCCTGAGCAGACGCTAATTGCCCGCATTCAAGACCAGGTAGCCGAGATTAGCAACCAGTACCTGAACGGACTGATTCAATCCGTGCAGGCAAACTTCCGCAGCAGCCAGTTAACTGTAAAAGTTGGGACTGGCTGGTACGGGTTAAGCCAGCTTCAGCAGAACAAACTGGCTAACGAAATGCTGGGACGTGCCAAAGAACTTGACTTTAGCAAGCTAGAAATTACAGATCCCGAAGGCGCGTTGCTGGCACGTAGCCCAGTCGTTGGACCGGAGATGATTATTTTAAAGCGTCAGACTGAGAGCCAGGAAGCGGCTTACAGCAGTTCTTAGATGAGTAAACCACAACAGCGCGTGGATGGGGGGATGGGGGGATGGAGGACGGCTGCTAATCTCCCCTTACCGCTGCTCCATAAGCCTTGACCTGGAGGTCAACTCCTGTAATGGCAGTGCCTACAACCACCGCATATGCCCCCAGGTTGATTGCCTGTCGAGCCATTTCGGGTGAGTGAATGCCTCCCTCACAAATGGCGGGAACTTTGAGTTGCTGAACTATCTGGGTCAGGAGATTAAAACCAGGGGGAGAAAACTGCCGGGTTTCAGCGGTGTAACCGTAGAGGGTCGTGCCAACCAAATCAGCTCCCGCGTTAGCAGCGGCGATCGCTGCCTCGATCGTGTCCACATCTGCCATTACCAGCTTTCCCAGTTCCCCATGAATTTGCTGGATTAGCGAAGACAGGGTTTCCCCACCCGGACGCTCCCGCAGAGTGGCATCAACCGCAATGATATCCGCTCCTGCCTGGGCGATCGCGGCAGCATGGTGAAACTGGGGGGTGATGTAAACCTCAGACCCCGGAATTTGCTGTTTCCATAAGCCAATCATGGGAGCAGCGACTTGCTGCCTCACGACCGTCACATGGGCAGGCGTATCGATTCGGACTCCCACCGCACCCTGGTTGACGGATGCCTGTGCCATAGCAGCAATCACCGCCGGTTGATGCATGGGCGAGTCCACTGGAGCCTGACAGGAAACAATTAATCCACCCTGCAACGCATGGATGGGTGCTAGAGAAATTTCAGTCAAATGTCTTTTTCCCTCATAAGAACAGTAACCGTTCCGGCATCGCCGATTCTGGGGATGGAAAAGGGTCTGGCTGCTTGAACCTTCGTTCCCATTCATACCCAAAATCAGCAACGCCCCAGGCGATCGGCTGCACCAGCAAATCAGCAATGATATAGAAAAGATTCATCACTGAATAGAAACTGAACCACTATGCACTTTCAGTGCATAGGTTCCCAAGGGGCTGAAAGCCCCATCCCTTGGCTTCGTTGTCAACGCAACGGGCGATGAGAGTTAAGTCTGTTAGATCGTAAAGCATGACTCGTTTGGTCGAGAAGTGTGTAGCAGCTAAAGCCTCCCACTAAAGTGGGTAGTTTTGACTAGCGTGCTGGGACAATAAACTACCGATTTAGGTTTAGGCGATCGCTTCTTAAAATTATCCTGGGATCATAGAGCATTTAGGCAACTTAACGGTAAAGCTTGTCCCTTTTTCCTCAGCACTTTCAATTTCAATTGTTCCTTGATGCGCCTCAATAATATTTTTTGCTAAAAATAGTCCCAATCCCCATCCCGTTTGCTCTTCAGCGGAAATGGTTCGACGAAATTGCTGAAATAGGATAGATTGTGCTTCGGAATCGATCGGATTACCTTCATTGTGAATAGTCAGCTCGATTTGCGTTGCAGTTTGCTGAAGTGTGAGTGTGATTGGTGTATCAGAAGCACCATACTTCACGGCATTTGTGGCTAGATTTTCAATCACCCGTCGAATTTGTTTACGGCTGCAATTGCTTTTGATAGCTGAATCAGCAACCAGAACAAAACGCTCTCCGTAAGTGAAGCTTAAATCTTCCACGACTTCTTGAAGCAACTGATCTAAATAACATTCTTCCAATTCAAGCTTTAACCTCTGCCCTGACCGTATTCGACTAGCATCGAGCAAGTTTTGAATCATTGAATTCATTCGATCGATCGCGTTGATCATTCTTGCCGCCACATCAATGTGGGCATCTCCTCGCTCCAACCGACGAAGAATTAGTTGAGTCCCCATCTTGACCACATTAATTGGATTCTTAAGGTCGTGGGTTAAGGTCACCATAAACATCTCTTGAATATCTTGTAGGGTCTCGAAAAATTGAGTCGCCGCATCATTGACAGCTTGCTCGATCGAATCAATGATGATGTCTCGTTCTCTCACGCCTAAAGGGGCTTCTTCCTCTAAAACCTGAAAGATCACCTGACGAAGGATGTGATACTCAAAGATCAGTTGAGTCATCGAGTAGTCAGCATAGCCTGCCCGTTCATGTCCATGCAGCTTGCCAATGCGAGTGTTTTCTACGTGAGTAGCTGCGATTTGGGCAGGTGTACTTTCAATCTGAGTTGAGAGGGCATCAACCAGTTGGTCTAAGAACAGTGGTAAGGAATTTTGCAAGACAAGAGAATCTTGATGCAGGGATGCACTCACTTCATTCCGTGCCCGCACCTCCCACAGTTGCATGATCTTGTCTATATTTCGCTTAAGACGGGCTGAAGCTGAGTTGGACACCATTTGTTTAGAAGTTGGGGATGGAGCATGAAAATAACACACAATTCAAGATGTTAATCCATCAAAGTTCAATCACAAAATGACCCGTGCGAAATAAACCCATGAATTCGGACAGGCTTACAGCCATTTCCCCTTTCATCCCCCATCCCCCCGTCCTTTTACTTTACTGATCTAAAAATCGCTGGCGCTGGATTGGGTTTGGCTGGGAATCAGAATTAAGGACCAATAGGGAACTTCACTGGGATCAACCTCAGTAATCGAAATCACCCGTTGATTGGGTTGAGTGGCTCGTTCAATGTAGAGGGCACGATCCAGCAAACCTAATTCATCTAGAACGGCGTAGGTTTTGGCAAAGTGTCTACCCAATTTGATAATCACCGCCGCATCCGCTACAGCGAGGCGATCGCGCAGGGTGTCCGCATCCAGAGTCGCGGGCATAATGCTCAAGACATCATTGCGGAGCGTAATCGGTGCGCCCAGCATTGCCGCACTCGCCATTGTGGAAGAAATTCCCGGCACCACCTCGGTCAAAAACCGTCCCGCCAATCGCTGAAACAAATAGATAAAGGTGCCATACAGCATTGGCTCTCCCTCACACAGTACCGCCACATCCTGTCCAGCCTTTAAGTGTGCGGCAATCTTTTCTGCGGCAATGTCGTAATAGGGTTGAGCCGATCGCTCAACTTTAAACGGAAACAGCATCGGTATCTCAATCTGATCAGGGCGAATGAACTCCGCCACGATCGCCCGTGCCAGCGCTTTGCCATTTTCCCCTGCCGGATAGGCAATTACTGGAACCGAGGTCAAAATTCGGTGTGCCTTTAGCGTTAGCAATTCTGGATCACCGGGACCAATGCCTAATCCATACAGCCGACCGGCTTGAGGGGAAAGTTGTGATTCAGTCATGCCTATCCTTAAGTATTACTACAACTCACTCTCCCTGGCTAACGCATTCACGGCAGCGGCGGCGATCGCACTGCCACCCCGCCGCCCCTGTAGCGTCAGGAAAGGCACACCGAAACCGTTGGCGGTAAGCGCTGCTTTGGACTCTGCGGCTCCGACAAACCCGACCGGAAAACCCAGGATCAGGGCTGGTTTTGGCGCTCCCTCATCCAGCAGTTCCAGCAGATGAAATAAAGCAGTGGGGGCATTGCCGATCGCAACCACCGCTCCTTTCAATTGAGGAGTCCACAGTTCTAACGCAGCCGCCGATCGCGTATTGTTGATCCGCTGTGCAATCTCTGGCACTTCAGGTTGATTGAGGGTACAAATAATCTCATTCTCGGCGGGTAATCGTTTGCGAGTAATCCCATTTGCCACCATTTGGACATCACAAAAAATGGGCGCACCTGCTTCCAGCGCATCTCGCCCTGCTTTCACAGCCCCCGGTGAAGCCGCTAAGTCCTGAACGATATCTGTCATCCCACAGGCATGAATTAACCGCACTGCAATAGGAGCTAAATCACCTGATAGACAACTCAAATCAGCTTCGGCACGAATGATGGAAAAAGATTTACGGTAGATGTCATCGCCATTGCGAAGATAGTCCATGTGGGAAGGGGAAGTTTTGAGTTGAGAGTTAAAAGTTTTGAGTTGAGAATTGAAAATTGAAAGTTTTTTGGGTCTCGGTCATTGGTCATGGGTAATAGACTCCATCACCTAACACCTAACACCTAGCACCTCCTACCCACCAAGCCGATGTAGCCTATCACAGCAGAGGAGGTAAGATTTAATTCTCAAATTTTTCTTAAGACATGAGCAGCAATTTTAAGCAAAAGTGGCTATCCATTGTGGGGATTGGAGAGGATGGGTTGGAGGGGGTCAGTCCAGTCGGGCGATCGCTGATCGCTCAAGCCACTGTTCTGGTAGGGGGAGAACGCCACTTTGCGATGTTGCCCTCCGACGACACGCGAGAAAAACTTCTCTGGACTTCCCCCATCGAAACCTCAGTGAATCAGGTTTTGCATCGTCGGGGGCAATCCGTCTGTGTCCTCGCCAGTGGCGATCCAATGTGCTATGGGATAGGGGTGACACTGACCCGGCACATTCCGATCGCAGAAATGACCATCCTTCCGGCGATCTCTGCTTTTAGCCTTGCCTGTGCCCGCCTGGGTTGGTCACTACCCGACGTAGAAACCCTCAGCCTCTGCGGTCGAGATCCGGCTCTCTTAAATGCCGTGCTTTATCCAGATGCCCGAATTTTGATCCTCAGTGCAGACAAATCAACTCCGGCAACCGTCGCCCAACGCCTGACTCAACAAGGCTACGGTGACAGTCAAATCCTTGTACTAGAACGCATGGGGGGTACCCACGAACGCATCATTGCAGGTATCGCGTCTGCCTGGATTGCCACCGACCTGGCAGACCTGAATACGATCGCGATTCACACACACCTCACAACCACCATCCCTGATACCCCGCCCTCCGCACCCCGCTACTTCTCTCCCCTCTGCCCCGGACTCCCCGACATCGCCTATCACCACGACGGACAATTAACCAAACGCGAAGTCCGGGCGGTCACGCTGTCTGTGCTTGCACCTTTACCGGGAGAGCTATTGTGGGATATCGGTGCAGGCTGTGGCTCGATCGCCATTGAGTGGATGCGGAGCGATCGCCGTTGTCGGGCGATCGCCGTTGAACACCATCCCGTTCGCCTGCAATACATTGCTGATAATGCAGTTACGTTGGGAACTCCCCATCTCAAAATCATTGCCGGAGAAGCTCCGATCGCTCTCAACGGGTTGCCAGAACCCCATGCCATTTTTATTGGCGGCGGATTAACGACCCCCGACCTGTTAGCCACCTGTTGGCGATCGCTGCGTCCAGGCGGTCGTCTGGTTGCCAATGCCGTTACGGTTGAAAGTGAGCAAATGTTATTCCAGGGGCAGCAGGAACTGGGAGGCGAACTAACCCGGATGGCAATTCAGCGAGTAGAACCCGTTGGCAAATTTCTGGGATGGAAGGCAATGGCTCCGGTAACGCAGTGGGTTGTGGTAAAAGGATAGTTTTTTGGGTGCTGACATAAAGCATGAATCGCCCACTCTGCGAGAAGCAAGACACATCCCCAATCCTTTCCTTAGAGAGAAGAGCGCTAGAACTCCTGTTCCCTCGCCCCTTGGGAGAGGGCTAGGGTGAGGGCAGACTTTGGGGATGCACAGAAGGTTTATGGATACTGCACTAGGGCGAGGGGTGACATTACCTCATACGAGTGTAAACTGCTATACCTTGAGTAACAAAACCGATGAATTGTAATAAATATTTACTTTAATTTACAAATCATGATAATCTCAGGAAGTAAAGGTTGAGTTTTATTTCTCTAGACCTGCGAATTATCAGTTTTGTTCAATTGCAAATTTCACAAGGATAGGATTGTTTCATGCCATTTACCATTGATTCAGCTCGTGGGATTTTCCCCGATACTTTAGCGGCTGATGTGGTGCCCGCTACGATCGCGCGCTTTATTCAATTGAATGCTGAAGACCAGTTAGCACTAATCTGGTTTGCTTACCTCGAAATGGGCAAGACAATCACGATTGCTGCTCCAGGAGCCGCTAACATGCAGTTTGCTGAGGCAACGATGGAGCAGATCCGGAAGATGCCTTTTAGAGAGCAATCGCAAGTCATGTGTGACTTGGCAAACCGTGCCGACACGCCAATTTGCCGGACCTATGCCACCTGGTCTGCCAATATTAAGCTAGGGTTCTGGTATCAACTCGGACAATGGATGGAAAAAGGAATCGTTGCGCCCATCCCCGAAGGATATCGCCTCTCTGCTAATGCAGCGGCAGTGTTACAAGCCATCAGACAACTAGATCCGGGTCAACAAATCACCGTTTTGCGAAATGCTGTGGTTGATATGGGGTTTGATACGGGCAAGTTGGGGAGCTATCAAAGAGTTGCTGAACCTGTTGTAGTGCCTAAAGAGATTTCGCAACGGACTCAGGTCACGATTGCAGGAGTCGATAATCCGACGGTTTTGAGCTATATGAATAATATGAACGCGAATGACTTCGATTCGTTGATTGAGTTATTTGCTCCTGACGGTGCTTTGCAACCTCCTTTCCAAAAGCCGATTGTCGGAAAAGAAGCGGTTCTGCGGTTTTTCAGAGAAGATTGTCAAAATCTGAAGTTGCTGCCAGAACAGGGCATGGTTGAACCTGCCGATGATGGTTATACCCAGATAAAAGTGACTGGGAAAGTGCAAACTCCCTGGTTCGGTGCGGGTGTAGGGATGAATATGGCTTGGAGATTTCTGCTCAATCCTGACAATAAGATTTACTTTGTCGCGATCGATTTGCTGGCTTCTCCTAAGGAATTGTTGAATTTCGTTCGTTAGGTCAAACCAAATGTAGCTTGCTTGCATAACGCACTTTACATTTAGCATTGAGCGCTCTTCCTAAGGGCGCTTTTTCGTTGGCTTTTTCCATGCCACAGAACAGGATTTCCATCCTTAATGTAAAAACAGGGTCAGGCTATAGAATTATGAGACAAAGCTTATTATAATTTTACAAAGAGCGTTTTTGCTCAAGACAATCAAATCTATAAACACTAACTTTGATGATGCAAGTGAGTAACATTGAGTGGTCTAAAACGGAAAAGAAAATTGCTCAAACTGCTTTCGATAAAGCTTACGAACGAGAAATCAGCGCTTTGATAGACGAAGTTCGTAAGCAAGCAAGTACTGTTTCCGTTGTTGATGATCTATGGAGTTTGCATGACTTCCTAAGTGCTAGAAGACACGACATTGATGGCAAGTATGAATATACCTATTCAGCCCTGATGTTTGTCTTTGCAAGGTTGATTAAAGAGGGTTGGCTACAGCTTGAAGAACTGAATGGGTTGGATTCAGATAAACTCACCAAAGTAGCGGCTCTGACCCGCATGTGAGGAGGTTCTGTGTTAATTGTCATTAGGAGCAGAGTTTACGACTCAGCCATAAAAGGGCACTGTCTGCATCCATCACCCACTCGCCTGCTGGCATTGGTGGACGTTGGATCATCACAATTGGGATGTTTAACTCGCGGGCGGCAATCACCTTAGTGTAGGTAGCATTGCCACCACTGTTTTTACTGACGATCGCCCCAATCTCATACTGCTGCAACTGCGATCGCTCTGCCTCCAGTGAAAAGGGTCCCCGTTCTAACAACACCTTTCCAGGTGGTATGGGAGAACCGGGTAAAGGGGGTTCGATCATTCGCATCAGAAACCAGAGATGATTGTCGCTTTTTGCTGATAAGGGCTTAGCTCTTGCAGCTAAAGACGTTACCTTCAGGTGGGCAAAAGCAGAGAGTTCTTGCCGACCGACGGTGAGAAAGATCCGCTGGGCAAGTTCTGGTAACACTGCTGCTGCTGCTTCATGGCTGTCTACTTCGATCCAGCGATCTCCCTCTCTTTTATCCCAGGCTGGACGAATCAGCATTAAGTGAGGAATACCGGCGGCAGTAGCGGCAGCGGCGGCATTGCCGGAAATTTGAGCTGCAAAGGGATGGGTGGCATCAATCAAGGCATCAATCTGCTGGTGCTGTAAATAGTCGGTCAGTCCTGCGACTCCGCCAAACCCACCGATGCGGACGTTTTCTGAGCGCCCTTTCGAGGGCTGTACAGGCTGACGAGTTCGACCCGCTAAGGAAGTAATGACTTCTACACCTGGTATTTCAGTCGCTTTAGCCGCCAGTTTTGTAGCATCCCCTGTTCCACCCAGGATCAACACTCGTTTCTGGTTAGCCATCTCGCTTTACAACATCGCGTTTGCCTAACCAGAGTCTAACTAAAATTTGACATTCCTAAATTCTGACATTGCTGAATGTAGGTATGATTTAACCCACCCTGCGGGAAGCAAGCGACATCCCCAACCCTTCTCCTTAGGGAGAAGGAAGCTAGAAATCTTGTTCCCTCGCCCTTTGGGACAGGGCTAGGGTGAGGGCAGGCTTTCCGGTTCATATCTCGATTCAGCAACGCCTAAATTATTGGGGTTTATATAATCTTGGGTTTGGTGCTACCAGCACTCACAAGCGGAAATCCAGTGGTGCTGAATAGCAGAATGAATTGGAACGAAGTTTCAATTCATACAACTCGATTCATACCCAAAATCAGCAACGCCGAAATCTGGACACCTGACCAACTGCGCCCTCCGAACTCCACCCGGACTGAACAGCCTGGAGAACAAGCGATGCCCCACTTACGCTCCAGTCTGCTAGAGGTCTAGAATTAGGCTAAATGAAACGAAAAATAGCTATGAATTCATCAGAGCGGTTCCGAGGATGCTTGTTAGGGCTTGCTGCCGGAGATGCGATCGGCACAACGGTTGAGTTTAGATCCCGTGGTTCATTTACACCTGTGAAAGACATGGTTGGGGGAGGTCCATTTGCACTCAAGCCAGGTCAATGGACAGACGATACCTCAATGGCGTTGTGTCTGGCGACCAGTCTGATTCAAGCTGGCGGGTTTGATGCCGCCGATCAGATGAATCGTTACTGCAACTGGTATGAGTCCGGTTATTTAAGCAGTACGGGGCAATGTTTTGATATTGGTAACACCGTCAGTCAGGCGTTGCATCAATACAAAGTATCGGGCAATCCATTCAGTGGCTCTACGAATCCAAGATCGGCTGGCAATGGCTGTCTGATGAGGCTTGCACCTGTGGCAATGTTTTACTTTCCCGATCGCGATCGCGTTTTACACTTTTCTGGGGAAAGTTCTCGCACTACTCATGGTGCAGCAGAATGTATTGATGCAAGTCGTCTATTGGGGGATATCCTGTTTCGGACACTATCGGGAGCCAGCAAAACGGAGATCCTGTTTGAGAATCAGCCAGCAGTAATCGAATCGCCATCCATTCACGCGATCGCGAAGGGCGAGTATCGCAGTAAACCGATGCAAGATGTTTGTGGTTCGGGATATGTGGTAGAGAGTCTGGAAGCCGCCCTCTGGTGTTTCTGGACTACAGAAACCTATGAACAGGCAATTCTAGCCGCGACCAACCTGGGGGATGATGCCGACACCACAGCCGCTATTTGTGGTCAGGTTGCCGGCGCATATTATGGCGAATCAGCGATGCCGAGCCATTGGCTGAGCCAACTGACCATGCGCAACGAGATTACTGACCTTGCCGATCAACTGTATGCCGCTACCCGATGACAAATTTGCTGCACCGGAACGATCCTGAGCCAACGGACTTACCCGGGTGGTTGCATTGGGTTGACAGTTGCCCCAGTACAAACACTTGGGCACTGACCCACGCTGAGTCCTTGCAGCATGGAGCGGTTGTTTTTACCCGCCGTCAAACCGCAGGACGAGGACAGCAGGGGCGCATCTGGCATTCCCCAGCCGGAGTGTTGACGGCAAGTTTTATCCTGGATTTTCCAATCACTCAATTATCAGGACTGTCGCTGGTCGTTGGTTTGGCTGTGATTTATGCCATTGAAGATTTACTCCCTGAGCAGCAGGGAAGATTACGTTTGAAGTGGCCCAATGATGTGTTAGTCGAAGGGCGCAAAGTAGCCGGAATCCTGTGTGAAGTGACTGCTGGGTGTAACTCTGGACATACGCGGGTCGTTGTCGGGATTGGAATCAATCGCTGTGTTGACTTTGTTCAGGCTGGGTTAACCCCAGAACAGGTCGGTCACGCCATCAGTCTGGATCAAATCTCCAGGGTCGTGCCAGAAGAGTTCGCCTTATTAGAGCGATCGCGCCATTATCTGGGACAGGTCAGGGACATCATTACTCACAAGTCCCATTCACCCCAATTTCCTGGGATTGTCCCCCTATTTCCCGAACTGCACCAGCGCGATGGATTACGCGATCGCTTCCTTACCCTGGAACTCAATGGATCAGCGGTTTCCGGACAAGCGATGGGGCTGGATGACCAGGGACAGTTACTATTGCGATCGTCCGATGGCACCATTCGACCCTTCCCCTCCGGCAGAGTCATCCACTTCTAATCCCTTCCCCCTCTTACTCCCCTCCTCCCCTCTTACAACCAACAACCAACAACCAACAACCAACAACTACTCCCCCCATGCCCCGTTCCGGTTACACTCTTCCCGTCTTCGCTGTCGCCGCCGCTAAAGCTGCCTTGTTGCATCTGCAAAGCAATACCCTTGAACCTGTGCAAGTAGTTAGCCTGGATTTACTACCAGGTGAAGCCACCATTCCAATTCAACAGGTCGCTCGTCTGGAGGTCGATAGTGCATTGGCAATTACAACCAGTGACCCTGGCGATAATTTAGACCTGACGCGCAACACACCTATCTGGGCATGGGTCAGGCGGCAACCCCGGCAAACAGAACCGCTGTTGCTGGAAGCAGGAGAAGGCATTGGCATAACCACGTCGGGCAAGCCAGCCATTTATCGCTACGCCCGCCATTTATTTGAAGCAAATATGCTGCCGTTGATTCCCTCGGATCAAATGGTCACGGTGTCCATTGTCATGCCAGAAGGGCGGCAACTGGCGCAACGCACCTCTAACGAAGCCTTTGGGGTGTTGGCAGGACTTTCACTGTTGGGAACCAGCGCTATCTCAAAACCGCTCTCCGCTGAAGAACATCTGGAGGATCTTCGGCAGCTTCTCCAAACTAAAGTGCAAACCCAATCCCATTTAGTTTTTTGCATTGGTAGCCACGGGATGCAAATTGCTCAAAATCTGGGGATACCAGAAACCGCTATTGTGCAGACGGGTAACTGGGTGGGGGCATTGCTAATCGAGGCGGGCTTACGGGGTGCCAAATCCGTATTGTTACTGGGCTACCAGGGGAAATTGGTGAAGCTGGCTGGGGGCATTTTCAATACATCCAGTCATCTGGCAGATGCCCGGTTAGAAGTTATCAGTGCAGCGGTTGTTAGAGCAGGAGGTAATTTACCTGCGGTGGAGTCTGTGTTGGCAGCTAAGACAGCCGATGCAGCCTACAAAACCTTAGTTGAATTGCAATTGGCAGATGCAGTGTTTTCGGCATTAGCAACGACGATTTCCCAGAAGGCACAGGCGTATGTGCAGAAGTATGGGGATGTAACTCTCACTATCGGTACGGTTTTGTTTGATCGCCAGGGCCAAATTATTGGGCAGGATGCGATCGCCACTCAATGGATAGCACAGAATGTTAGAGGCTGATAGCGGCTAAAAAACATTGATTCCTGTTAACAGTGCGATCGCCAATCTCCCGTAGGATGGGTAGACGCAGAAAACCCATCGCTCTGCCCATCCTACGCTGGTTTGGGTATAGTCTTTATCGGAAATCTCCTTAGCAGAGAAGCCACTGGAGCAACCAGAGTTGCAGCACAACTTTCATCACAACTAACTGTTAAGAGAAACCCGACTCAAATCATACAAAAACCTGGATACCGTTTGGCATCCAGGCTATCTAACTAAAAGCCTATCCGAAAACTATCTAGGCTCAATCTTAAGCTTTAGCAATTAAGGCTTTTCGGACAGGCTTTAAGGAGAGTCTTAATCAACCGAAAGCTATTTCACGATCCCAAGTAATTCAGTGGTTGCGGCTGCATTGGATAGGGAAGGTGCCGCAGAGACCTGGGTGAACAAATGCACAGGCTGTTGAGCCACTGTCGAAACTGCCGTGCGGGCATGACTTGCCACCTGGACGATTTTGGCATCGTAGGTCTGAGTCAACAATTTGGGATACAAACCGAAACCAATCACGGGCAGCAGTAAACAGGCGGTGATAAACACTTCGCGGGGTTTGGCATCCAGAAGCACCAGACCCTTCAGTTCGGCGTTCTCCTTGCCGTAGAACATTTCACGCAACATTGAGAGCAGGTAAATCGGGGTCAAAATCAGACCCACAGCCGAAAGCAGAACAACGACCGTCTTGAATACTGAGGTGTAGGAATCGCTGGTGGCAAATCCGATAAATACCGCCAGTTCACCTACAAATCCGCTCATCCCAGGCAGCGCCAGAGATGCCATTGAGCCAATCGTAAACAGAGCAAATACAGTTGGCATGGCTTTGCCTAAGCCGCCCATCTTGTCCAGCATCAGGGTGTGGGTGCGATCGTAGGTCACACCAGCCAGGTAGAAAAGTGCTGCCGCAATCAGTCCATGAGACACCATTTGCAGAACGGCACCGCTCAATCCTATCTCTGTGTAGGAAGCAATCCCCAGTAGGACAAATCCCATATGGGAGATAGAAGAGTAAGCCATCCGCCGCTTCAGATTGCGTTGAGCAAAGGAAACAATCGCTCCGTAGACAATATTAACGACTCCCAGAATTGCCAGGGCAGGTGCGAAGTAGAAGTGGGCATCGGTCAGCATCTCCACATTCATGCGGATAATGGCATAACCGCCCATTTTCAACAGCACCCCAGCTAGAATCATCGACACGGGAGCCGAAGCCTCACCGTGGGCATCGGGTAACCAGGTATGGAGTGGGAAGATGGGAAGCTTCACTCCATAAGCAATAATTAGCGCGGCATAGACCAGTAGTTCAAACGTGAGCGAGTAGTCCTTCATGGCTAACTCACGCATGTCAAAGGTTACGTTGCCACCGTAGAATGCCATGGCTAAAGCAGCAACCAGGATGAAGATAGACCCGATCGCCGTATACAAAATAAACTTGGTTGCCGCGTAAAGCCGCTTTTGTCCGCCCCAAATGGAGATCAGAATGTAAACTGGCACCAACTCTAATTCCCACATCAGGAAGAAGAGGAGAATATCCTGAGCGCAGAACACCCCAATCTGGGCGCTATACATTGCCAACATCAAGAAATAGAAGAGACGGGGCTTTTCCTTCACCTGCCAGGCAGCCAGCATGGAAAGAGTAGTGACCAGACTTGCCAGCAGCACCAGTGGCATTGAAATACCATCCACTGCCAGAGTCCAATTCAACCCTAGTTGGGGAACCCAGCTATATGTTTCAACCAGTTGAAAGTCAGGATTCTGGAAATCGTAGTTCTGCCAGAATGCGTAAACAATCAACGCAAAATCAATAAAGCCAACTGCCAGAGAGTACCAGCGAACCGTCTTACCGTACTTATTGGGAAGTACTGGAATGAGGAGAGAGGCTACCAGAGGCAGCAAGGTAATTGTCGTTAACCAAGGAAAGTGACTACTCATCTGACAACACAAGATCCGTGGGAGTTAGGGTATCGGGTCTGACAAAGGTTGATCGCACAACCCATGCTTAATCCGCAAAGAAGCCTGCCTATCCCAAGTGTTGGACTGGAAATGAACCAGACGCGCTTGCAATTTAACGAGCAAAAGGGAAAGTTAATTGGCATTGCCAGGACGTTGCGAGGCGCTAACCATTGACTAATCCCACAGAGGTTTCCTTGCCAGACTAAGCGAACGTTTTTGAGGTAAGTCGTCTGTGAATAATTACCTACTGGACTATGCTACCCCACTTTATTAAGAAAATTTAAGCTTCCTATTGTTGCTATGACACTTTTTGAATAAATATC
This sequence comes from Kovacikia sp. CALU 1929, assembly GCF_056784235.1. Classification (NCBI taxonomy): domain Bacteria; kingdom Bacillati; phylum Cyanobacteriota; class Cyanophyceae; order Leptolyngbyales; family Leptolyngbyaceae; genus Kovacikia; species Kovacikia sp. CALU 1929. The sequence goes on along the minus strand of NZ_JBXBCF010000069.1, from coordinate 62,802 downwards.
TCTAAAAATTGAGAAAAAGAAAAATTTAGAAAAATCTAAAAGCCTTTTCACGCATGGATGTTACCCATTACTGGGGACATTTCTGGGTGTCTACCAGAAGTGACACTTTTTGTCCTTTTGTTTCAAAACCTTGAGAAATACGCCACTTTTGAATGACGATACGAGGTTGGCTAACCCTTGCGTCAGGATTTTTCAGCCATGCCAAAGTTCCAGGACATCCTCACCTGGCAAAAAGCAGAAAAGCTCATGCAGCCTTCCTTCATCCGTTTAATTGACAATATTCGCAAGCAGCTTGATGAGCAGACTAGTTGGAAAGGCACTTATATCGACACGCCCATCTGGTCAGATGATGTCAGCGAAGAAACGAGGTTTAAGGTCAACCAACTTCAAGCTGAACTGGAAACGGCATCCCCGGACCGTGCGGATGAGATTGAGCAAATACTGGCTGGGCTACCTTCCCCTTTCCCCAGTTATCAGCTTTGTCTGGAGCATGGGGAAGAGCGAATCACCGTTGACCTGTGGGACTTGTGTTACCAAATTTGTTTTCACAACTATGACTCCGCCAGCGGCACTTCCCACATTTCTCCTACCGCAGAGATCGATGGGGTTGAAGTGGATGCCACTCTGTTGGATGCCACTGGAGAGGTGGACTGGAATCGACTGGATGAGAAAACCCAAAGGATTGTAGAGCAGGTGTTTGCTGATTTACCCGATAGAGTCTGAAGACACACCAGAGATTGCGATCGCCCTGGCTAACCTGTGGGACGTATCGATAGAAGGCTGCTCACATCATCCATTCCTCTCGCTTTAAGACTGCCTTGGAATGGCAACCTTGAAGGCTGAGCCTGGGGAACCAGGCACATAAAGGAGAATTAAGACAAATAAATAGGTTGAATATAGTCTGTTACCTTCAGAGAGGCTGATCGCAACCTTCTGCCGATCCATTCCCTACCATGATCAATAATGATGCGGTTGATCAATTTTTAAACGCTATTCAACGTTAGAAACCTATCCTTTCTACAGGCATCAAGAGCTAATATGACTGGGAATTTGCAGAATATTCAAATACAAGCGGGCGCAGTTTTTGAGGCTGATCAGGCAGTGCCTTGCAGTTTTGGCAACGACGCAGAAGCGGTTCAGGCGGCGAAACAGGGCGTTGTGGTGGGCGATCGCTCCCACTGGGGGCGGATTCAGCTTACGGATGCGGATCGTCTTACCTTTCTGCACAACCAGACCACCAACGACTTCAATCGCCTCAAGCCAGGGGAGGGTTGCGATACTCTATTTGTCACGTCCACTGCCCGCACCCTTGATCTGGCGACCGTTTATGTGCTGGATGATGAAATTCTGGTCATCGTCTCGCCCAATCGGCGGCAACCAATGATGACCTGGCTAGACCGCTACATTTTCTTTGGTGACAAAGTCAAATTGGCAGATCTGACCGACCAGACGGCGCTCTTTAGCTTAATCGGTCCTGCCAGTGACGCTTTTTTAGCCCAGTTCAATGGGTCAGACTTAGCCGGTCAACCCTACGCCAGCCATCGTCTGGTTAGTATTGCTGGACAGTCAGCCCGGATTGCGGTAGGCAGCGGGTTAGCCCTGCCCGGTTATACCCTCATCGTGCCAGTGGAAGGGGCAGCAACGGTCTGGCAGGCATTGGTAGAAGCAGGAGCCGTCCCAATGGGCGATCTCGTCTGGGAACAACTTCGGATTGAGCAAGGACGACCGGCACCAGATCGGGAACTAACCGAAGACTACAACGCCGTTGAAGCCTGTCTCTGGCAGGCAATCTCAATTAACAAAGGCTGCTACATTGGGCAGGAGACGATCGCCCGCCTCGACACCTATAAAGGGGTGAAGCAACAGATCTGGGGTATTCGGTTGCAGTCCCCTCCCCCTCCTGGCAGTGTAATTACTGTCGGTGAAGAGAAGGTCGGCATCCTCACCAGTCTGACCCAGACCGAACAGGGACCCTTTGGATTGGGCTACGTCCGCACCAAGGCAGGCGGTACAGGGCTGAAGGTTCAAATTGGCGACAGTGTCGGAGAACTGGTTGAAGTCCCCTTTTTGCAGCGTGATCGGGAGTCGAAGGAGGAGTAAATAAGAGTTGAGAGTTGAAAGTTGAGAGTTGAAAGTTAGGCATTAAATTTGGGGTAAAGCATTGCCTGAACGGGTTGTCCCCCGATCAAATGACCCTGAATTAGAGCTGAAACTTCATCCGGGCGCACCCGGTGATACCAGATATCTTCAGGTAGAACTCTGATCATTGGTCCATTGCCGCACTGTCCCATACAGCTTGATTTCAGAATGGTATAGCCGGAAATTTGGGTTGCCTGGAATGCAGCGAATACCGCCGCCGCTCCTTGCTTTAAGCAAGTTCGGTTCTGACAAACCAGGACATATCTGGCATGTTCAGGTAATTGAGTCGAAGCCTGGGCAGCAAGTGGCATGGATGGGTCTTGATGTAAAGGCAGAGTCCGTGCAGGGTGAACCCTGAATAGCAGGCTGAACCCTGAATAGTTGTTGTACATGACTGCTCCACATCTTCATCATAAGATCCCAAAGATCAGAAATCTATTCCCTAATCCCCACGCCCTAAGGATCCTGGATTTAATAACCCCGCAAACTGTACGGGCGGGTTTAGCAGTCCAATTTGCCTGGTGCGATGGATTTGACGGTAAAACCCACCCCTACCCAATTCCGAACTTATTTAATTCTCATTCCTAACTCTCCCCTCAAAACTCAAAACTTTCAACTCAAAACTCAAAACTTTCAACTCAAACTCTCCCCCGCCCCTACTATCACCATCAAATTTGGCTTTTTTTGCATTGAAGAGTAGGATATGTCAACGATGCACTTGGTTTGAGGAGCGATTACGGCAGTGCCGTTGTCTTTGGGCATATGACTAGAGATCGGGGAATTCCTAAACGTCAACCGGGTAAGCCTCCAAGCCAGGGAGGGGATCCACAATGGGCTAACCAGTCCTCATCTCGCTATCGACCTTTACCGCCCAATCAAGCATCTGCACCGCGATCGCCCCACCCTCCATCTCCCGAAAATTCTGCGGTTCCTCCAGAAGCAGAGCTTTACCGTGCTCCTCGTCGTCAGAAGCCTGCACCAGCCTCTCAAACCAGATCTCGTCCTGCTGCCCGATCGGTGCCCTCTCATCAGGTCATGCCTGATCAGTCAAGTTCACGGTCTGCCCCAGGATCACCTCGACCGGAGCCAGATCGTTCCCGGTGGCAGCGCTGGCTGTATAGCTGGAAGCTATGGCTGGCGGTTACTATTGTCCTTTGTACAGGATCGGGAGCCGTGGCATTGCTACTGCTATTGCAGCTTCCTGGGTTACCGAATTGTCCGGCAATTTTTTGGCCCCTCGCTTCTGCTTCACTGCGGTTTGAATGTGCCCGGTTGGCAGCCAGTAAGCAAACGACGAAGGACTATTTAGAGGCGATCGCCCTGATTGACTCCCTGCCGCCTGACCACCCCATGCGGGAAGAAGCGAACCGGCTAGTAGAGGAGTGGTCACAGGATGTACTGAGATTAGCAGAAGAGGATTTTAACGCTGGCAGGCTGGAAGCTGCGATCGCTTCTGCCCGTCGCATTCCTAGTCAGGTGACTGCCCACAAGCTGATTGAGGGGCGGATTAAGCAGTGGCAATTAGTCTGGGCTGAGGCAGAGGAGATTTACAAGAAATCTGAAGAGTTCCTGCGTCAACAAAACTTTCAGCAGGCGTTTACAAATGCCGTTCGGTTGCTGGAGGTTGAAAATCGGTATTGGCGAACGACTAAATTTGACGAATTGAGCCGCCGCATTACGGTCACACGAGAGGATGGTAGAAAGCTGGGGAGAGCACGCCGCTTGGCAGACAACGGAGGGCTGAAAAACCTGCTGGAGGCGATTAAGTTAGCGGAGTCTATTCGCCCCGAAAGTTATCTCTATGAGGCGGCTCAGAAAGCCATCCCGACCTTTGGACGCAAAATGATACAGATGGCACAGGCAGCCCTTGACCGCCAGGATTTGAAAGAAGCGCTGAATATTCTGGATAAAATTCCCGCAAAAGCCAATTTGAAAGATGAGGTGAGGGATTTTACGATTCTCGCAAATGCCCAATCGCAGGTCTGGCAAAATACTGTCCCTGCCGTGGAGGAGGCGATATCCCAGGCGCAACGAATTGGGTCCAACAGCCCTATTTACGGTAAAGCACAACAACTGATTACCCGCTGGCAGTTAGAAATCGAAGCGATCGCCCAGCTAGACAAAGCCCGATTCGTTGCCCAGGCAGGTTCAGTCGAGGCACTGAATGCTGGAATTACAGAAGCGAACCTGGTTGGACGCACCAACCCCCGTTGGGATGAAGCGCAACAGCAGATCCGCCGCTGGAGAACACAAATTGAGACGATTCAAGACCGTCCCGTTTTGGAGCAGGCAGACCAGCTTGCCAGTAGTGACGACATCCTTTCTCTGCAAGCGGCGATCGCCCAGGCAGAACAAATTGGTCAAGGACGTGCCCTGTCTAAGGAAGCTCGCAGCAAAGTTCAAAAATGGACTGCCCAGGTACAACGGATTCAGGATGAGCCAATTTTGCTTCAAGCACGGGATTATGCCAATGCAGGCGATCTCAAGGGGGCAGTCAATCTGGCGCAGCAAATTCGATCGGGACGTTCATTACACGGTGAGGCACAGGCAGATATTCGCCGATGGCGCGATCAGTTAGACGAAGAAGCGGCTAAAGCACAGGCAATGGTAGCCATGCAAGAAGCTCGTCAGTTAGCCAACTCAGGTTCCCCCAGCGCCCTAGCCAGTGCCATTCAAGCCGCTGAACGGCTGACTTCCTCAAGCACCTTACAGGGCGAAGCCACCCTCGCCTTGAATGAGTGGAGCCAGCAACTTTTGCAAGTGGCAAAGTCCCAGGCAAGCTACGACATGCCAGGAGCGATCGCGATCGCCCAAAAGATTCCATCCCGTGCTGCTGCCTATTCAGAAGCCCAACAGTTGATTGAAACATGGAAGCGAACCTTAGGACTCTAGCCCCACTCTTACCTGGCTTGGCGGTGTTGGGGGTACCCATCACCACCCTATCGCCTATTCTTAAAACCCCGCCTGCTAGCGCCCACCCCAGTTTTTCCTTCCAGCAGCTATCCCCCCTACCCCTGACTCCTGACCCTATCCCCCCTACCCCACTCCCCTCCCTAACCACCAACCGCCAACCACTAACAACGCTTCCCCCTCCATTGATGTCCAAGACCGTCTGGCAGCAAGCCAAAAAGTCTGCTGTGCGGTGGCGAGGAAACTGGCTCCAAATTGATGCCACCCCTACCCAGGCAAGCCCCCTCACCCTATGGGCAACCTTTTATTATGTCCACCAGGCACAAAGCATTCCCAATGGGCAACCTCTTCTAGACCCAACCGGCAATTTCCTTGGTCCTAGCCTCTCCTACCGGGACTGGTGTTATGCCGCCTTGCAGGGCACTGTCATGGTCAGTGACCAGCGAGGGCAAGCCAGCACTTACAATTTTGCAGGGCGTGGTCCCAACCCCCAGGTGGACTGCTCAAGGTTCTTTTCCAGCCTGTCTGGAGATGTGATCGCCAAAGTTAATCGAGTCCGTTTTACCCTTGCGATCGCTCCCTACGGTTACGGCACCGATGGCTTTAATCTGGTTCCCTACCGCACAGTCGCCGTTGACCGCAGTCAAATCCCCCTTGGCTCAGTTCTTTACATCCCCCAGGCACGGGGAAAAACAGTCACCCTGCCCTCTGGTCAGCGGGTGGTTCATGATGGCTACTTTTTTGCTGCCGATGTGGGCAGCGCTATCAAGGGGAGCCATATCGATGTGTTTATTGGCATTGATAATCGCACTCCCTTTCCCTTCATCACCAGCCGTTCCAGCGGAACATTCCAGGCATTTCTGGTGCAGGATGCTGAAATTGCCCAGGCACTCTGGGCACTGCACAGAAGCCGCTGAACATTAAAGCCGTCCTCCTGCCCTCGTTCTCTATCCCCTAAGGAATGAGAATTAAATAAGTTCGGAATTGGGTAGGGGTGGGTTTTGTCGTCAAATCCATCACGCCAGACAAATTGGACTGCTAAACCCGCCCATACAGTTTACGGGGTTATTAAATCCAGGATTCTAAGGCGATTTCGAGGAAAGAACCTACCCATCCTACGTTGGCTATCCCCTGTTCCTATCCCCTACCACCTGTCCCCTAAGTTTCCACCACCGGCTTAACTAAAACTCATCATCATAACCCCCACTACTGCCCATCTCCGCCTCACTGTCCCGTTTGGATCCTAATAGATCCAAGCGCTCAACTCGAATCACAGGTTTGGAGCGATCGCTACCCGTGCTGCGATCTTTCCAGTATTCAAACTTTAGTGAACCGCTCACCCCGATCAGGCTTCCCTTCCGCACGTAGTTTGCGGCAACCTCAGCCTGTTTGCCCCACAACTCCAGATTGAACCAGTCTGGTTGGTCATTGCGAGATCTGCGGTTGACTGCCAAGGTTAAACTGCACTTCACACTCCCAGACTCAAAATACTTCACATCGGGTTCGCCACCAACCCGCCCTACCAGCGTTACAGAGTTGAGACTCATAATTTTTTCCAGTACAGCTAGATATCCTGAATAAAGTGAACCTAATTCTATAGCGGTTCTCAATTGTAAGGAATATGGATGTGGAGGGGAGAGAGGTTGCTCGGCTTCACAAAAGGATTTCTTCAATTATACAAAGGGTGCTTCTTCCCCCAGTCTGTTAACCCTGACCCTAAACCCCTTGTCTATAGGGATAATGGATGAGGAAATTTGGATCTTGCATCCTCATTTAGGTTAAAAATGCAACCTTTACGATCACTTTACCATAAGTTTTTTTAGGGGTATGAGGGCAAAAGTATGGCTGTATCTCTATAAAAAGGTTTAGATTGTGAGTTCTAATTGAATTTGCTGATCCTAAAACTGTCCGGATTTTGTGATACAGTCTGGCTTTAATGGTTAGAATTACCTATTAGACTTTTGCCAACGCTAAATAAACTTCCTCCTAGACTCAGTTCAACTAGCATGGACTGCCCATCAGGTAATCCTTTTTTAGGGGATTATGCCTCTGAGTAGACTCATGATCAAAAACGTAATAGAATCCAACTTTGATTGCATCAGCGTGTATTAGGTGGTTAGGTCATTCGTTCTTAGAGGCGTAGAGAATAGTGAATTTCTTCAAGCGGTTTTCCCTTTCACGGGACATGGGTATCGACCTTGGTACAGCAAATACCCTGGTTTATGTATCAGGGAAAGGAATTGTTCTCCAAGAACCTTCAGTTGTAGCGATTGACCAGGATACAAAAATTCCCCTGGCAGTTGGGGAAGATGCAAAAAGAATGCTGGGACGGACTCCTGGCAACGTGGTTGCTTTGCGCCCGCTCCGAGATGGGGTGATTGCCGATTTTGATACGGCAGAACTGATGCTCAAGCATTTTATTGCGCGAGTCCATGAGGGTAGAACCCTGGTTTCACCCCGAATTGTGATTGGTATCCCCAGCGGTGTCACTGGCGTAGAACGTCGTGCTGTAGAAGATGCGGCAAAAGAAGCAGGTGCCCGCGAAGTTTATCTGATTGATGAACCCGTAGCAGCCGCGATCGGGGCGGGGTTGCCAGTCGCTGAACCCACCGGCAACATGATTGTTGACATTGGTGGCGGCACTACTGAAGTTGCTGTTTTGAGTTTGCAGGGAACGGTGTTAAGTGAGTCGGTTCGGGTCGCAGGAGACGAGTTGAGCGAGTCTATCTCCCAGTACATGAAAAAGGTTCATAACCTGGTGATTGGCGATCGCACCGCTGAAGAAATTAAAATTACCATCGGCTCTGCCTATCCCGTTGGCGATGATGCCATTATGGAAGTCCGGGGTCTGCACATGCTCTCTGGCTTGCCCCGCACGGTGACCGCAAAAGCGCCAGAAATTAGAGAAAGCATGTCAGAGCCTCTAGCTGTGATTGTCGATGCAGTTAAGCGCACTCTGGAACGCACTCCCCCTGAACTGGCAGCCGACATTATTGATCGCGGCATTATGCTGGCTGGTGGTGGTGCTTTGTTGAAGGGAATTGATACGTTAATTAGCCACGAAACTGGAATTGTTGTCCATGTCGCTGCCGATCCACTTAGTTGCGTCGTGCTGGGTACAGGGCGGGTTCTGGAAAACTTCCAGCAATTACAGCGGGTTTTCAGCACCCGTTCACGCAACTATTAGACCCAAACTGGCATAGCCAACTAACTTCCTGATCATTGAAACATCCTTTTGGTTGAAAGCCGGTTTGCTTTCTAAACCCTTGATTGAACTGAGTCTGACTAATCTCACAAATTTCCTGTAATGTTTACAGTCCGTCGCTGGTGGGAACGGCATCAAGTCCAAATTATTCTGGCAAGCCTTGCCATTGGTGCTGCTGTGCTCGTGCGCCAAACCGAGGCAAGGTTGTTGTTTGAGGCGTATCAGTTTATGACTCGGCCCTTTCAGCAAGCTCCCGCTCAAAAGGTGGTGCTGGAAAATGCCCAGATCCAGGAGTTGCAACAGCGTCTAACCGAGCTTGAAAGCCAGAATCAGCGCTTACAGGAGCTTTTAGGCTATGTTTCCCAGAAGCAGCAATCTCCAGGGATTTCTTCTCCGGTGGTGGGGCGCAGTGCCAGCCATTGGTGGCAACAGGTCATTTTAGGGCGTGGCAGTGAAGATGGAATTAAAGATGGTTATGTTGTCATGGCTCCTGGGGGAGTGGTGGGACGGGTGACCAGTGTAACCTCCCATAGCAGTCGAGTTTTGTTACTGAGTGACCCTTCTAGTCGAGTGGGTGTGACTATTAGCCGTAGTCGATTTATGGGCTATATCCGGGGGCAGTATACAAACCGGGCGGTGATGGTCTTTTTTGATAAAGTTCCCGATGTACGGCGGGGCGATGTGGTAACCACCTCCGCTTTGAGTCAGCTCTTTCCAGCCGGGTTGCCTATCGGACGAGTAGAATCGGTAGATCTGAATAAAAGTCCTGCACCAGAAGCGATTATCGAGTTTTCTGCTCCCGTAAGTTTTTTAGAGTGGGCAGTGGTTTATCCCCATATTCCCCGACCCCAGACCACCGCCCCTTCTAAGCCGCAGCTAGATCCTGAGCTATGAAGAGTGAATCTCTCAGTCGAAGCTGGCAAGATCATCCTTTTTCCCGGCTTTTGGTTAACTGTGCAGTTACCGTTGGGTCGCTGCTTTTTTGTTTACTTATTTTGCCAACCCGCTTGCCAGGAATGGAACTGGCTGGGATTGGACCCAACTGGCTCCTGATCTGGGTGATTGCCTGGAGTATTAAACGCACGATGTTTCAGGGAGCAATGGCAGGGTTAGTGCTGGGACTAATTCAGGATGGGATGACAGCCCCTTCTCCTACCCATATCTTCAGTTTGATGCTGGTTGGGGTTTTGACTGCCCGTTTACAAAAGGAACGGTACCTCCAAGAGGACTTTATCTCAGTGGCACTGATTGCCTTTGGCATGGCAGTGCTGGCAGAAACGGTGATGGCACTTCAGTACACCTTTGAGGGCGATCGCTCCCTGGTGGAGATCTGGAGTTATCACCAACTGATTGCCCTGAGTTCAGCCATTCTCAGCAGTCTTTGGGCACCCGTCCTCTACTTTCCCCTCAAACGCTGGTGGGAGTATATGAGTGAATTAGATTCCCAATCTTAAGTTCGGGTCACACCGATCTTGCAAGCAGTGCTTGAGTCAGTTCCCAGAATCCCTCTGCTTCGGCATAGGTGGTGACATAGGCAGGTTGATGGATGAGCTGGGTTGCATAGTCCTTCACATTTGCCACGCCAACGGATAGGGGAAATTGACTGGCATTAAACAGGCTGACATCATTCGGGCTATCGCCAACGGTCAAAACCTGCTCTGGGGTGATGGATGGAAAATACTGACGCAACACTTGTAGCAGCCCGATCGCCTTTTCCTGGTGAATCAGCTTAATGTGGCACTGAACCGTGCTGTAGGTGAATCCCCATCCCCAGTCCTGACAGAGTTTGCCCATGTGTTGAATGTCTGACTGAGCAAGCCCTGCGATATCAAAGGTCCAGTCTGTCATGCGGAATGCGTTATCAGCCGTTTCCCGAATTTGGGGAAATTTACTTTGCAGACGCTGAAAAATATTTGCAAGCTCCTGGCGGTGCTGGGCTAAATCTGTAATTGGAGGCAGTAACGTTATCGATTCGGGATCGCCTGCAAAAAACACGCCGCCATTTTCAGCGATCGCCCCCCAAACCGGCAGATAGTTCACTACGGCGCTCACCCAACCCGCTGATCGCCCGGTCACAATCAGCACCGGAATGTTTGCTTGATTCAGCTTCTCTAAGGCTTGCAGCAAGATGGAAGTAAACTTCCCAGCCAGGGTTAAGGTTCCATCCAGATCCGTTGCAATCAGTTGGACGGACTGAAAATGATTGGCAGTCAATGCCTGCGAAAGAGGATTAAAAGGCATGGGTAGGCTCATCTTCTTCCTTGCCATTCATCAATTAGCTCGTCCACGGTCATTCCCAGGATGCGAGCTAGGGGAGCTAGTTGGGTGTTTTCAATCTCTACGCCGGAGTAAATATTTTTCAGATCTTCACGGGATAAGCGGAAGGTATCGCAGAACTTAGCAAATTCCTCATTGGTCAGATCGAGTTCTTTTTGGCGCTCCTTCAACAGGAGGGCGATCGCTCCCGTTCCACTTTTGGGACGGGCTGCTCGTGCAATGTACTGCTGCATCAGCTCGTTGATGCTAGACGTGCTGCCGCCTGATCGGGCAACCAGGTCATAACAAGCCAGGTGCAGTGCTTTACGAAGTTTCTCGTCTTCATTCAGGGTTTCAACTATCTGGCTGGCAAAGTCTGACTTACAAAACCCAACCACCTCACCTTCGTAAGAGATTGCGACAAAGCACTCGTTGGAATTAGATTTCCATGGCAGAAGCTGATCAATCCTTGCCATTCTGTATCTCCCAATAGTTGGCGTTGAACTGACATCTAGAAAGGCTGAAGTCTGAAAGGTTCAAGTATAAAGGTTTCACCGGGAAGGATAAAGTAGGAAGAATAAAGTATGAAGCTGAAGTATACAGCCTTTTTCAATCCTGACCACGCACGACTCTCCTTACCCCATCCGGCAGAAACGATAGAGGCAACCACCCCTGATTGCTCATCTATTTACCTAAACCCCTAATCCCTCTCCTTCATGAAATGCATCCAATGCGGAACAGACAACACTTTACAAGATCGAACCAGCAACACTGGTCGCTGTAAGAACTGTCAGCATCCCTTTGTGTTTGAGCCGACCAGCATGGGGACAACGAAAATTACAGACCCCATGTTTGCTAAGGCGATCGCCGATCTCTCTGCCAATGACACCCTCTTCTTTACTTACAAACAGCTCCTCTACTTCCTGGACAATCGCTTTAGAACCAGAGGAACCGCTCCCCTGGGTTTGCTGCTCTTTCTGTTTGTTTTTTTTAATATTTGGGCACCTGGTTTGATTGGGGGTCTTTTGTCTGTAGCGGTCGGGAGATCAATATGGCCCTTTCTGCTGGTATCGATTGTAGTGAATGTCATTTTTATCCTGGCTCTTTACCGTGCCAGCGAATCCCCTAAAGGCAACTATCGGAGCCGCAAACGGTCTGCTAGAAATTTACAGATTATAGGCGGAATCCTGTTTGTGGCTGGACTTATCAGCCTGGTAATTTTTGATTTATTCCTTCCCTTTGTCGCGGCGGTCACTTTGGGCATAGGCGCAATTTATTTAGGCATCCTGCAACGGTTAAACCAATCTGAGATTGGTCAAACACTTGTGATTCAGCAAGACTTTCCAGGTTGGGTAACTAAATGGCAGCAAGTGAATGGTGCAGTCGAAAAAATGCTTCCGCCGCCACGGGAAGAACAGGCTCCGGCTGTAATCAACTCCGATGTGACCGCCTACAGTTTCGATCGCCTGGTCGTCTGCGATAGGTCTACCGTTGCGCAACTGCTGATCGCCAACAATTTTCACTTTGAAAACAACTGCGCCATTCTCAGTATTACTGGCTATCCCCAAAGCATCTTCCATACAGCGATGGAAATGCTGCGGCGGAACCCCGATCTCAAGGTTTACGCCCTGCACGACTGTTCCCCCAGCGGAATGGGGCTGGTACATCGTCTGCGATCGAGTCCTCAATGGTTTCCAGATAGCAGCATCACCATTATTGATATTGGGCTGTCTCCCCGTCAGGTTTTGGCTGCTCCAGGAATGTTTATTCAAACCTCAACAGACTCCGCTACCGCCGCCCGACAGATGCCAACCGAAGCTCGCTATTCCTTATCTGGCAGTGAAATCATCTGGTTAGAAGCGGGAAATTTCGTGGAGTTGGAATCCTTTACCCCCAAACGACTGATCCATATTTTGAACCGGGGTATAGCTGGAAGCCGTGAGTTAGGCAGCGACACGGATATGGGGGGACTATTTCTGGTCGGGGAATCTGGAGGATATTACACAACTGAAAGCTTTGGCTAGAACCCTGTCTGCCTCTGCCCCCAACCGCCTCACCCTGGGGGAACGTCAAAGGCGAACACCCCTCACCCCTGGGTCAAACACTGGTAAGCGTCCTCCACCGCATACTTACCCCGCAAAAATCCGATATTCGCCCCCGGGCAGATCCAATTTAAAGTTTCCGGGGTGAATTGATTGACCAACCGCTGTACACCCAGGAGTTGCCTGCGCCAGTGAAACGTTTTTGGCGTTTTGATAGGACCCGTCTCCCCTTGAGGATTAGGCAGCAGATGCCGACCCGAAAATAACACCCCCCCAAAGCGATCGCAGTAGAGACAGGATGATCCAGGAGAGTGCCCCGGAGTCCAAAGGGTTCGCAAGTGAGGAGTTAGGTCAAACTCTTGCTCAAACCGGGTTACAGAAACGTCTGGCAACAGATATGCCTCTTGCTCCTGGATTAGCACTTCACAGCCAAAGGCTTGCTGAATCTCACGCACCTTGCCAATCCCACCCCGATGGCTCAAAAACAGCCAGCGAACCCCACCCTGCTCTTGCAAAAACGCCCGATTTGTTTCATCCCATGCCGGACAGTCAACCAGGACATTAACCTCGTCTAAAATAAGGTAAGCAGTTCCACCAAGAGTATCGCGGTTTGGCGGAAAAGCAAGGATTTTGTGGGGAGCGGTGCCTTCCTGGTGATGAAGGACGATGCGAGGGAGTTTATGGGACATTTGAGGTTGCCCCATAACCTGCTTGTTGTCAGTAGTCGAATGCGGATTAGAGGCTGAATCTGGATGCACTGGATGGTATGCGATTAGGTTAGGGCTTTCTAGGATACCTGGCTTAAAGCCGATCTGGAAAACATTACGGCGAAAGCACTGGCTCAAAGACTATGGGTTCAGATTGACTTACAGTGGAACGGTTTGAAAAGTCTTAATGAATCAACGCTCCCAATTTTGTCTTCTGGCTTATAAACTAGTGGTTCGTCAGGCTTGAATTTATGAGGCTGGAATAAGTAAGGGGTTATTCTTTGAGGTTTTCCAACCGATAAAATAATTCTTTACAGATCCCTGGGTGAGTTCTGGATCCTACTTAAATCAGAGGAGCGGCTTGAATATTAATGGGATAGCTGCTTGGATGGCGCAATCAGGAGAGCATTTCATGAGTTTTGGAGTAGCATACAACTTCTGCTCTGGATTAAGACCATACTAGCCTGACAGGCAGCCCCTCCTTGGAGATTAAATGAGAATAGGCGCATGAACTTGATTTTGCTGTTCCTGCTGGGAATCATTACCTACTTTATTGTGCAGCGCGTTTCGAGTGTGACTCGCACACCTACCTGGCTATTGTGGTTGGTGGTGATGATGCCTGCCTTTATCTGGAACGGCTGGGCATTGGTCAACCGTAATGAGAAGCCACCGCCAGAGTTGTTCATTATTCCGTTTATTGTCTGTCTCATGCTCTACTGGTTTCTGATCCAGTGGGGCAGGATTTCAACCCCTCCGGCAGTGAACTCATCGGCAGCTCAGGAAGAAGGGCAAGCACCAAGAACCCTGACAGAATCTGCCCCTGACATCTCTACTCCCCGTCCGATTAACAAAGCAGAAGAAAACAGCCTGCAAAATTGTTTTCCCTGGGCAGTTTATTATTTGCAAAATATTGAGCTACGTCCCCAGGCAGTCATTTGTCGCGGGCAATTGCGGAGTAAGCCAGAGGTTGCTTACCAGACTATTCGGGAAAATATTGAAGATAAATTTGGCGATCGCTTCCACGTCGTCTTTCAAGAAGGAACCAACGATAAGCCCTTTTTTGTGCTGGTGCCTAACCCCCAATCGCGCAGTGTTGCCACCGCTAATCCAACCCAGGCTAAACCGTTTGAACCCGTGACCCGTCCTGTGCTGGCGATCGGTCTGCTGGTTGCCACCTTCTTTACGACTGCTTTTGCCTGGGCAGAACTGGCAGATAAACCCGTTCGGTTCAACCTGGAAGCACTGACAATGGGATTGCCCTATGCCATGGCAATCATGGCAATTCTAGGGATCCACGAATTGGGGCATTATCTGACGGCACGACGCTACCGGATCCAGGCAACCCTCCCCTACTTCATCCCGGTCATTCCCATGTCGCTGTTCCCGTTTGGAACATTTGGCGCATTCATCCAGATCCGATCGCCCATCCCCAATCGCAAAGCATTATTTGATATCGGGATTGCAGGTCCTCTCTGTGGGTTCATCATTGCCCTGCCTTTACTGCTCTGGGGATTGGCTCATTCTGACCTGGTGCCCCTGCCTGCCAAACCCAATATGTTCAACTTCCAGGCGTTTGATCCCAGCTTCTCGATTTTGTTGGCGCTGTTAAGCAAGCTGGCAATGGGTAGCAACCTCACCGCAGAAACAGCCGTCAGGCTCCATCCCGTTGCAGTGGCGGGTTGCCTAGGCATGGTGGTCACAGCATTTAACCTGATGCCCGTGGGTCAACTGGATGGGGGGCATATTATCCACGCCATGTTTGGGCAGCGATCGGGGGCAGCGATCGGTCAAATTGCCCGCGTCTTGCTGCTCGTGCTTTCCTTTGCCCAACCGCAACTACCGTATTTGATGGTGTGGGCAATCATTCTCTTCCTGGTGCCAGCTACCGACGAACCCGCCCTGAACGATGTCACCGAACTGGATAACCGTCGAGACCTGTGGGGCATCTTAACAATGGCATTACTGCTATTGATCATCCTGCCTGTGCCCACGTTCCTCGGTCAGTGGCTCAATATTTAGGAATCAGAATTCAATTTAGAGTGGGCATCGGTAGAGGTAAATCAGGAGTCTGGATGTGATCAAAATCGCAGGGTAGACCCATTTCTCTGATTAGAATTTAGATACACTTTTCTATCAGAAATTCTATGAAGGGTTCCACACTGGTTCTAGCAGTCATTGGGTCGGGTATCGGCATTCTGCTTCTGCTGGTTGGCATGATGATGAATTCCAGATCTGCAACCAGTTCAACGGCTGCCAGGGTGGCAACTCAAACTGGCTTTGTTAAAGCCCCTTTGCCGGAAGGAGCCGTCGCCAATCAAGTGCTGATTGTGGGACCGAACTGTAACCGCCCCCAGGGAGTCCGTACCAGGGCACTGGCGAGTGGTCTAGCAAAGCTAAACATTCCCTATCAACAGACTAGTTCCGTGGCGATGTCTTCGGATGATGGGCTGGGAAATATTTTTCAACTTAATCAATTAATGGCGGGCGATGCCCCGATTGTTTTTGTGAATAGAAAAGGGAAGGCAAATCCATCATTGGATGAAGTCTTGACTGAATATCGGCTGGCAACTACATTTCAGTAATCCTGTGCGGAACAAACGGGTCAGCCCTAAAGTCGATTGTCTCAACGCCAGAGATCAAAAACGGAACAGCATTTCTGTATGATTAGGAGAGTCATAGGAGAGTACTTAGTCCTCCCGCTAGATGCCCTAACTTTTTGATACATCTGGAGATTTCAGTATGGTCACCCTCAAAATTGTCGTTTATCTTGTCATCACTTTCTTTGTGTCATTGTTTGTGTTTGGTTTTCTGTCAAACGATCCCTCCAGAAATCCTAAGCGGAGGGATCTGGAATAGACCGAAGCGGCTAAAATCTTGTGATGCTGAAACGGGAGGCAGCAGCAATCTGCTGCCTCTTATCTCGTTGGGCAGCATTTTCCGCAGGTTGTCTGTTTTGTCTTATTTCGCTGTGATATGCCCTATCTGGTTTCGCCACCTGAACCCCCTCCAACCGTTGTTACTCCTTCCGCTGAGGATATCAGCCCTACCAGATCCTCCCTATCGCTGCCTTCAGAATCGACGTCTGCTCAATCTCTAGCTTCCCCATCCCTGGAAACAGGCGCTCTGCCTTCCCTGACAACGTCTGCCCCGCTTGTTCAACCGCTATCTCCTCTGTTAAAGGATGATTTTGTGAAGCGGGGAGGGGTGTCGCGGGCAGATCTTCTGAAGACGGCCGCAGATACAGAGGATTGGGGAAGTGTTGCGCAACCCGTTGCGGCTGAGCAGTTTCCCAGTCCGATATCCTCCAATCTGAAATCTACTCTCAAGTTTGATCCCAAAACTAGAATTCCCCGGCTGGCGGGCACAAAATCAAATCCTCAGGCAGGATCCGGATCAGGGCAGGAATTTTATTCCCTATCGGGTCTGACAACCCAGGCAGCGGCTTCGGCTAATCGTGAGGCTGAACTGATGGACGGTTTGAGCCAGTCGATTAAGGTGGACAAACTAGCAAAAGACCTGAGTCCATCCGATCTCACAATTCGGACTAATCAGATGAGGTTGGATCTGCGATCGCAGCAGGTTGAACCCGCCGATCCATTCGTCTTACCAGTCCCCAGTCGCGATCGCCGTCCTGTTTCTGAAGATACGGGTCCAGTCTTTTCCTTTCCCCAAACCGTTCCCGGTATTCGCAGAACAGAACCAACTCCGACGGAAGCTCCACCGGCTGGGGCTGGAAAACCGAGGGTCGTTGAACTGACGGCAGACCGTCAGGAATACGATGAGCAGCGTCAGATTTTTACCGCTGAAGGCAACGTGACCATGCGGTATGAGGGTGGTTTATTGGACGCGGATCGAGTCCAGGTAAACTTGAACAACCGAATTGCAGTGGCGGAAGGGAACGTTGCCCTGAACCAGGGAGGACAGGTTTTGCGCGGGCAGCGGATGGAATATAACTTTGTCCAGGGAGTGGGCAACATCCGCAACGCCAGGGGTGAAATTAGCCTTGCCACCCTAGATACCAATTTTGCGGCTACACCCAGTGATGTAGGTGCATCGGAACTCCTGCGTCCGGTGAGCGATCGCGTTACCCAGGCACAACCTCTGCAAGCCAGAGGTGCCGGAGGGGTATCGATTGGGGTTGGCGTTGGGCGAGACGTTGGGCGGGTACCAGGTGCCCTGGCGCGGGGTGGAGAGGTTAGACGGCTGCGGTTTGAAGCAGAACAAATTGACTTCACTCCAGAAGGTTGGGTTGCCCAGAATATCCAGATCACCAACGACCCCTTTTCACCCCCCCAGCTAATCTTGAAGGCAGAGCGGGCAACCCTGACCCGACTCTCACCCCTACAGGATGAGGTGCGGGCAAGCCGTCCCCGGCTGGTGTTTGACCAGCGAGTTTCAATTCCCCTTCCCTTCACACGCACAATTCTTGACCGCAGCGAACGGCAGCCACCTCTGGCAGAGTTTGGGTTTGATCAGGAAGACCGGGGGGGGTTGTTTATCCAGCGACCGTTTGAAATAATTGCGACTCCTAGTTTTCGGTTTTCGGTCACGCCCCAAATTTACCTCCAGCGGATGGTGTTTGAGACTGATGGTCCGCTGGATCTGGATAATTTTGGGGTGACGACCCGCTTCAGCTACCAGGTAACTCCCACCACATCGCTGCGGGGGATTGCTTCCGTCACCAGTCTGGATCCCGATAAATTTAGCGACGAACTGCGAGCTAGCATTCGGGCACGGCAACTGATTGGGACTCATACCCTGGCACTGGAATACAGCTATCGCGATCGCCTATTTAATGGTTCCCTTGGCTTCCAAACGGTTCAAAGTAGTCTGGGGATTTTGTTACTCTCTCCCCGCATTGTTCTGGGGAATACAGGAATTATCATGTCCTACCAGGCAGGATTCCAGTACATCAATGCGGATACAGATCGCCTCGAACTGCTTGAACCCGTGCGGACAAATAACCGGGTGAATCTGGGTCGGTTTCAGGGAAGTGTTTCCCTCAGTCGTGGCTTTACGCTCTGGCAGGGAAGCCCCCTACCTGCCACCCCCGAAGAAGGGTTAAAAAACTCGCCAACACCCATTGTTCCTTACATCAGCGTAGGAGTTGGGGTTACAGGTGTTTCTGGAGTTTACACGAATGGAGACAGCCAAAATAATTTGATTGGCAGTGTCGGGCTATATGGACAGTTTGGTCACTTTTCAAGACCGTTTTTTGACTACACAGCCTTTAACGTCACTTATTATCAGGTGGTTGGGCAGGGACAGTCACCCTTCTTGTTTGACCGCATTGTGGATAATCAAATTTTGAGTGTGGGTATCACTCAACAAATTTATGGTCCGATTCGGTTCACGGTTCAAACCTCAATTAACCTCGATACGAGAACCGAAATCAGTACTGATTTCATCCTGGAGTACAGCCGTCGCGCCTACGGGGTTATTCTTCGCTATAACCCAATCCTGGAGATTGGCTCTCTAAGTCTCCGAATTAGCGACTTTAACTGGTCTGGAGGCACTGAACCCTTTGCCGGGACTGATATTACCCCGGTAGAAGGCGGGATCCGGCGCACTCGCGATTAAGGCTGGGAGATGGGAGTGGGGAATGGATGGAAGATCGTAGATGTTTGCGTCCGCCTCACTATAAACAGATGCAACATCGTCAATCGCTGGAGAGGGATTGGACTAAACTTGGGGTTAGATCGGTACCAGTGACCGATTGCATATGGTTGAGTGCAGGAAGCTTGCTTAATGGCAGAACTGGTGAAGGGTTCTACTGAGCTATCGGATCAGGCGGCGGCGGTTTACGCGGCTAATTTACTGCGTCACTATAGCTTTGAGTTAGAGAATCATACCGTCGATCAGTTGCTGGCTTACTGGTTAGAAACCTATTCCATTAATTGGGTGCGGTTGGCAATGGTGGAAGCCCTTTATCAGGGTCGTTATAAAGCCATTTCGGTGGAGCAAATTCTGGCACTCTGGCTGCGAAGAGGGGAACCGATTTACCACTTCAACCATGAATTTGAGCGTCTGGTATGTGACAAGTTTCCTCGTAACTTGTTGATTGCAGAGGATGAGCCGTTATCTTCTCCCCTGGATCCGGGGCTACTCTACCGGCGGGTTCCCTTCCAGCCAGAATTGCAGGAACCTTCTCCGCTGCCTCAGCCGCTGGCAGATCCTCAACCTGGTTTGTCCTCTGATGGAGGAGAGCATTTCCCTGCGGTACAGTCAGTGCAGCCGAAGCCAGTTTCCAAATTGGAGCAGGTGTCTCTGCCTCAGTTTGGTTCCAGCGATCGCCCTCCACCGGCATCCTCGACACCTCAGCCAGAGCCTATAAAGCCACCTGGAGTGATGCCCGCGTCCCAGTCTGTCCAATCAAGCAACGGGGAAACCATTGGGGAAAGCAATCAAATTTCGCTAGAGGACTCCTCCTTAGAGGAGAGTCCGGCAACCAATGGCGCGATCGCGTTCCCCCTTGAGCCGCCTGATCAAGCGGAGCAACCCAATGTTGCCAGTTCTGCTGCCACGGCTATTCAAGCGGATCAGCTAACTGCTTCAACGCCTCCAGCACCTATTGCAGACACCATCGTAGAAACCCAGAGGGGCACTGAACCAGCATCAAAACCTAACTGTTTAACCGAGACTGATTTTTTGCTTCCCTGTCCAGGGCTATCTGACCAAGCTATTAAGCCCAAGCTGAAGTTAGAGTTAGCGGCATTTTATCAGCCCAACTGGTCTGTGAGTTCTGCCAAACCCCCGATTCATCAGTTCATCCCTATTTCAGAGACTTCTGACTTCCATAGCAAGCTCAAGTCAGTGGCTAAACCTCATCCAAGTTGAGAACTGGAGATTTTTCCAGAAAAACCTACGGGTTTCTAAGTGGGTGAGGTTTAATTCTAAGCACCATCCTTTGCAGGGGCGGGTGAAGTAGCAGGTTTGGTGACACCCATGCGAATTTCTGAGCAAAACGAAGCCGTACTAAAGCCATCGGCTTGTTTTAAGAGACTGGTGCGTAAGCGTAAGTTAGGTCCAGCAAACCACAGGCGCTCTTCCAGTAACCGATGTTCATTTTCAGTGATGAGGGTGAGGGCATCGTCTTCACCGATAATGTAGCGTCCCGGAACAGGTGGCTGGTTAGTTCCATCTACCTGATGTAAAAGTTTGCCTTCGTTGTGAGTATTGGGGTTGGCGATCGCCACCAGGATCGTAGAACCCGATTGTTTGTCCTTCCCGTTGAGTTCACCATTCCAACGAATGCGGATACTACACAACACCTGAGTCGGCTCAACATTGTGTTGTTCGCAGAGTTTAGCTACTCCGGGGTCAACGGTAGGTAAGGTTTCGACCTGGAGGTCGGACTTGCCGCTCTCTGACTGGTGCGTTGACAGCAGGTGGCTGGTGCGATGGGAAAACCATTTACCACAACTGAGTTCAAAAAACTCCACAATATCCATCGTTTGAAGCGATCCTCTTGATCAATGCCTTATCAATTGTAAGTTGATAGGTTAGCGATCGCGTTCACCAATTCTTTTGGCTCTACTGGTTTTGAAATATGCAATTGAAATCCGGCAGCGACTGCTTGCTGCTGATTCAGCTCACCTGCATAGGCGGTGAGGGCAATAGCGGGTATGGTTTTTCCTGGACTCTCTGGCAGCGATCGTACCTGGCGCATAAAGGCATAGCCATCCATCACCGGCATCCCAATATCGCTCAACAACACGTCTGGTGGTGTCTGGGAGAGGATAGTCAACGCTTCATCTGCCGAACTAGCGGATTTCACCACTGCTCCAGCCTGCTCCAGTACAAAAGCAACCAAATCGCGGGAATCCGTTTCGTCATCCACGACTAAAATGCTCAGTCCAGCCAGGGGCAGGGAATGGGTGAGCAAGGATGAGGTTTCCCGATCGGCATCCTGCCTCTGCTCATTGGCTACCAAAAGGGGCAGTTTGACGATGAATCGAGCGCCCTGTCCCTCTCCGGGGCTTTCGACTTTGACCGTTCCCCCATGTAACTCCACGACTTGACGAACGATTGACAGTCCCAACCCCAGTCCACCAAATTTCCGCGTGATGCTGCCATCCGCTTGCCGAAAGGAGTCAAATACGTAGGGGAGAAAATCGGGGTTGATGCCCTCTCCGGTATCGCTTACTGTCATTTGGGCATAGCTGCTAATTTGGGCATAGCTAATTTGGGCATGAGAGGGAAGCGCTGCCAGGAAAGCAGGGGTTTCAGCAACGGCTTTACTCCGCCCTACCAGATCTCCGTGTCCCACTTCTAACCTGACTTCTACCCGTCCGCCCACAGGCGTAAACTTGACGGCATTGGAAAGTAAATTCCACACCACTTGTTGTAAACGGTTGGCATCGCCAAGCACGGGAGGCAGCTCAGGTGCAAAGTGGGTTTCAACCCGGATTGACTTTGCCTCAGCCGCTAATCGCACCGTTTCAATCGCAGCTTGAATAGTAGGTTCCAGTTTTACAGGGGCAATGTTGAGCGTGAGTTTACCCTGTAAAATTCGAGACACATCGAGCAAATCCTCAACCAACTGTGCCTGTAATTTGGCATTGCGTTCAATCGTTTCGAGTGCCTGAACAGTCATCGCTGGCTCAATCAAACGTTGGTGGTGCTTTGATTCAGAACCATAGGCTTCCCTAAGTAACCTTGCCCAACCCAGGATAGGGTTGAGGGGAGAACGGAGTTCATGGGAGAGGACTGCCAAAAACTCATCTTTGACCCGATTTGCCCGCTCAGCTTCTGCTCTTGCTATCTGTTCTGCTTCGTAGAGTTGGGCACGGGCGATCGCCTGAGCGCACTGCTGAGTTAGTGCCAGAATGAAGTCGCGATCGTCCTGATGCAACTGTTTGAATTGTTTGAACGATAGAGATAGTCCGCCTACTGCCCTGCCTTCAGTCATCAAAGGCAGAGAAATCCATGCCTCAAACTCAAGGTTCTGGTAAGTCTCGCTTAAATGGGGATAACTGGCAATGCGATCCGCCAACGGGGCTGCCCAGATCGGTACTCCGGTTCGTATTGCGTCTGCTAAGGGTAAAGGGGCATGAATCGAAAATTGCTTAGGAGATTCATTAAAAGCAGATCCGTAACCCACAACCCTAACAATTTCTAGTTCTGTTTGATCTCGGTTGACCAGTGCCACCAATGCGGCATCAGCCTCTAAAGCGGCTAGGCTCTGCTCCACAATGACCTCCGCCACCTGAGGTGGGGTGAGGGACTCGGAGAGGGCAGCGGTGACTGCCTGAAGCCGCGTGGTGCGATCGGCTGCTCGTTCCGCTGCCTGTCTTGCTATACGTTCGCAGGCTAAAAGATGTTCTCGCTCTGCTTCAATTCGCTTTTTGTCGGTGATGTTGAGTACGGTGCCAATAAACCGGATGGCTTTTCCCTCGGCGTTGAAGAATGCCTTGCCTCTAGCCGCAACCCAGCGCTCCACGCCATCTTCCAGCCCAATGGTACGGTACTCAATGTCGTACTCGCCGCCTTTAGCACGATTTAGCGCCTGTTGTATGATCTGATGGGTGCGATCGCGATCTTCCGGGTGCAGTCCTGCCAGAAAGACGTTGTAATTTACCTCTGCCGCAGACGATAGCCCAAACATCGCCTTACAACACTCATCCCACTTGAGTACCCCGGTGATTGGGTTAAAGTCCCAGGTTCCCAGGTCGGCTGATTCCAGGGCAATCCGCAATCGATCCTCGCTCTGACGTAATGCAGCTTCTGTTTGCTGCCGTTCAGTGACATCCAGAAATGCTCCAATGACACCCCGCACTGCCCCAGCATCATCCCGCAGTGGCACAGCCTTGCCATAGATTGAACGCACGTCATCGGCGCTAAAAACAAATTCAAACTCTGCCTCCACTGCCTCTCCCGTACTACCTGCCCGCTGCATCGGCAACTGATCGACAGGGATGGGTTGCCCATTTTTTTGGATATTAAACGGGAAGGGATAGATCTGATTCGCTGGAGTCGCCGTGATGGGTGCATTCTGAGGTAACCGTGTCATTTCATAAGCCGCTCGATTAGCCGTCACGATCTGGCAGTGGGGGTCGTGGGCGATCCAGACAGCCGCTGGCACCGTTTCCATAAAGGTTTCCAGTTCTTCCGCCCGCGCTTTGGCGATCGCTTCACTCTGGCGCAGTGCAACTTCTGCTGCCTTGCGCTCTGTAATATCCGCATTAAAACCAACCATCCGTAGGGGATTGCCGTTGTCGTCGTAAAAAACCTCTGCCCTGGCATGAAGCCAGTGGATGCTGCCATCCCGCCAAACTGCCCGCCAGTCTGTAAAAAATGCCCCTGTTGTCAGGGCATTCAAGACATCGGCTTCCGCCTGGGCACGATCATCTGGATGTACCCATTTCACCCAATCTTCGTAGGTACCGCCAAATTCACCCGGTTCCAGCCCATACAAAGCTTCTAACTCTTTTGACCAGATATTGACATTCGTTTGAATGTTCCACTCAAAGCTGCCAATCTTAGCTGCGGTCTGGGCAACATCCAACCAGTCTTGTTTCTGGCGGAGTGCCTCCTCTGCCTGTTTGCGCTGGGCAATACTATCTTGCAATGCAGCTTCTGCTTGCTTCAGATCCCTAATCAGCCCAGGCACCGCCTTTGCGACAACCTGCAACTCCTCCTCTTTCTGACGCAGACTTTCCAGCCGCGTATCTGCCTGAACCGGCGGCTGTACCTGGCGCTTGAATTTTTCTAACTCCTGAACTCGCTGTTGCAGTGAGGTCAACTCAGCAAGCAGTTCCTCTTTGGTTTTGTCCACGATTTCCATGAATGAATCGGCTGGAGTCAATAAAAACCCGACCCAAAACAATTCGCTTTAAACAGCTAAGTTCTTTGACAAAAGCTGGCTGAAGGGGGCTGTAGCACCTCAAAAAAAACTGGGACAGCTCTTTAAAGGGAATAGGGTATCCGTCTAATTGTAGGATATCTAATTGATTATCCGGGGAGCGGAACAGAGCAGGAGATACCCATCTCCCTACCTTCCCATTTCCCCTTCTGATTTATGATGATTGAGCGATATGTGCTGTAAATGTTGAGGAGTATAGGTTATGGAAGCGTTGCCGGAAAGTCTCCAGCGGTTGCGGGGAAAGGTGGCGATCGTCACCGGGGCTTCACGGGGAATCGGTCGCGCGACTGCCCTGGCATTGGCAGCAGAAGGAGCCAATCTGGTGATTAACTACGCTAGTTCTCAGGCATCGGCTGAGAAGGTGGTGGCAGAGGTGCAGTCAATGGGAGGGGAAGCGATCGCCCTGTCTGCGGACGTTTCCAAAGCCGACCAGGTAGATGCTCTGATCAGCGGCACGATGGAGAAGTGGGGACGAATTGATGTCCTGGTCAATAATGCAGGCATTACCCGTGACACCCTGCTGCTACGGATGAAGCCGGAGGATTGGCAGGCAGTGATTGACCTGAATCTGACGGGGGTTTTTCTCTGTACCCGCGCTGTCAGCAAGATTATGCTGAAGCAACGAGCCGGACGGATTATAAATATTACATCGGTAGCTGGGCAGATAGGCAACCCCGGACAGGCAAATTACAGTGCTGCCAAAGCAGGTGTGATTGGCTTTACCAAAACCGTTGCTAAAGAGCTGGCAAGTCGCAGCATCACAGTCAATGCCGTTGCTCCCGGTTTTATTGCAACGGATATGACGGATAGCCTCAAAGCTGAGGAAATTTTGAAATTTATCCCACTAAGTCGCTACGGACAGCCGGAAGAGGTTGCAGGGATGATCCGCTTTCTTGTGGCTGATCCAGCGGCTGGCTACATTACCGGACAGACGTTTAATGTGGATGGCGGAATGGTCATGGCTTAATGGTTTCCAAGTTGGCAGGCAAAATTACACATAGGATGGATTGGGTGTAGATGTAAGGGATCAAACCTTTGCTGGAGCTGGGTTTCATACTTCAACCCAACCTACGCCATCTTTAAATGGCACCTTCCTATCTAATTACATACACAAAACTGCTATTGCAAAACAATAGGGTGGGCATTGCCCACCCTACCTTATCTAACCGAATCTCTAGCAGATTCCTAGCGATCGCGGGTTGGAGAAACTCGCCCTTTAGATTCGGCTGGTTTTACCCGCTTGATCGGCTTGGGCTTGGGTGCGTCCATAGGAGGTGCATCCTCGGAATGGTCATGGTTAGAGCGCATCCAGGCAGGACGGGTCTGGTCATATGCCATTTGCAGAGCCGCTGCCGCGATCGCGTGAGGCTCATACTCCTCTGCCAACTGAGCCACAATTGGCAGGAAGGATGCCATCCGTTCGCCGGTCAGCGCTTCCCGCACCTGTGTTTGAAGCTTCTCTAGCTGACGGGCTTCGATTTGAGCGCGAGTTGGAATTGAGGCAATCTCTAACCGTTGCCGGACGTGATACTCAATATCCCGCAGTTTTCGCCGATCCAGCGAATGAACGATTGAGATCGCCGTTCCTTCTTTACCAGCACGACCTGTCCGCCCAATCCGGTGAACATAGTTTTCTACACTATCGGGTAGGTCATAGTTAATCACATGGGTCAGGTCATCGACGTGAATCCCACGCGCTGCAATATCCGTCGCAACTACCCAACGCACCTGACGTTGACGGAAACGAAGTAACAACCGCTCCCGTTGGGTCTGGCTCAGATCCCCGTGGTACTCATCCACACTATGTCCGGCAGCTTGAAGCTGGCTCGTTAACTCCGCCGCTGCCTTACGGGTACGGACGAAGATCAACGCAGACTCAGGATCTTCCAATTCCAGGATGGGTAGCAGGGCGCGGGATTTCGTCCAACCGCGAGGCACCATATAGGCAACCTGATTGATCCGGGTAGGAGCTGCTTTTGGCTGTTCAATGGTGATGGTAATGGGCGATCGCAAAAACTTGGTTACTAGCTTGCGAATGGACGGATCCATCGTGGCTGAGAAGAAAGCAGTTTGACGCTCAATCGGCACCTGATTCAGGATCTTCTCCACATCCTGAATAAAACCCATATTGAGCATTTCATCAGCTTCGTCCAGCACCAACCAGTTGAGATTGTTCAACTTCAGGTCACCGCGACCGAGTAGGTCTAGGACTCGACCAGGTGTGCCGACAACAATCTGGGCACCGCGCTGGAGGCGGGATACCTGGGTTTCAATTGCCTGTCCTCCATAAATCGTGACGACTCGCAGCCGTCGGTCATCGACAAAGGTGCGAATCGCCTGACAGACCTGAAGCGCCAGTTCACGGGTAGGGGTCAAAATAAGAGCCTGGACAACCGGCGTTTTGGCATCAATCCGCTCCAGGATTGGTAAAGAGAATGCGGCTGTTTTGCCAGTGCCTGTCTGTGCCTGACCCACCACATCCCGTCCAGAAAGTAAGTGAGGGATTGCCTGCGACTGGATCTCAGTCGGGTTGGTGAAGCCAATGGACTCCAGATGACGAGCACAATGTTCGGAAAGTCCGAGGCTATGAAACGAAAGGGTCATTGAATCTCCTGTTTTAGGTCGATTTGTACAAAAAAAGCCAGGGGCTTTTGAAAAGCTTGGGCAGCAATCGTCGAAAAGCAATTGCTTAAACCATTACGGAACACTAAGTAGCTGGGTGTGGAGCAAATCGGAAGCCGAGGCGACACGACCATACAGGTCGTACACATCAGCGTGATCAATCGCCACCGGAACCATCGATCCCAGACGGGCATCCCCCTGAACATAGACCAGTCCATCTACATCGGGTGAGAAGCGGGCAGAACGACCAACCAGTTCTCCCGTTTCCGGGTTTTCTTGCTCAATCAAAACGTTCACAACTTTGCCAATCTCTGCCTGATTTTTCTTGAGGGAGATGGGTTGTTGTATCGTCATCAGGGCATCACGCCGCTCATCCATAAGGGATTGGGGCAGTTGAGCAGGCAGGTCGTAAGCAGGAGTTCCTTCCTCCGGCGAAAAGGTGAAAACGCCTACGTGGTCAAATTTATGACGCTCAACAAATTGCAGCAGGTGTTCAAAGTGTTCATCAGTTTCACCGGGAAAGCCCACGATGAAGGTTGTCCGCATCACTGCATTGGGAATGGATGCCTTAATCCGTTCAATGATGCCATCATTGACACGCCCTTGCCAGGGACGGTTCATTGCCCGCAACACTTCTGGGTGAGAGTGCTGCAAAGGCAAATCGAGATAGGGAACCACATTGGGCGTTTCCCGGATTGCCTCGATCACCTTGGGGGTCAGCCCCGTGGGATAGGCATAGTGCATCCGAATCCAGGAAACAGGAACGCTTCCCAGAGCCAGCAGCAGTTCAGCTAACTTTGGTTCTCCATAGAGATCTAAACCATAGTTGGTGGTGATCTGGGAAATCAAAATGATCTCTTGGACTCCCTCAGATGCTAACCGCTCTGCCTCTGCCACAATGGACTCAATCGATCGCGATCGCTGATTTCCTCGCAGGTGAGGAATAATGCAAAACGCGCACCGATAGTCACAACCCTCTGCAATTCGCAGATAGGCAACCCCTTCTGTCGTGGTTCGATAGCGGGGGGTCGTCTCATCGGCAATGTAGGTCGGCTCCTGGGAAACTTCTTTCACCCGTTCGCCCGCCTCTGCCCGCTGAATTACATCCACAATCTTGTGATAATCACCAGTACCCACCAACGCCACAGCCTCCGGAAGCTCCTCTAAAAGTTGCTCCTGAAAGTGCTGCGCCATGCAGCCAGTAATCACAATTTTTTTGCTTGCTTCTGCAAGTTCAACCAGCGTGCGAACCGATTCTTCACGAGCCGCTTGAATAAAGCTGCACGTATTAACAATCACATAATCGGCAAACTCTTCGTCAGAATCAACCGGGAAGCCTGCTTGAACCAAAAGACCAAGCATGTGCTCAGTATCAACCCGGTTCTTTTCGCAGCCTAAATGCGTAACAGCAATCGTCGGCTTATTGCCCATGAAGTTCAGTCTACAGTAAGAAAAAAGTAACCAATCGTTAAGCTGTAGCGATCGCTCATGCGATGGATTGACTCCTCGCTGTAAACCCTCATAGCTGAATGCTCAGTGGCTACCGCTGATTGCAATCGCTCAAACAACATTTCTAACCCATAGTAGCGTAAAAATTGAAATATTACGATATTTTACAAAAGCGATTTCCCCTGAGTGGATTCAGGCTTACGCATAATCTGTCGTCAAAAATTGTAACTAGTAATACATTGCCTTATAAAACTCGTTAACCTGGGATCAGTAAGGGGCTTGAAGAATTTAAGATCGGCGTGTCCGATCAGACCGAGTATCTACGCAAGCCTCTTCAGGTTTCTTGAACAAATGAATATAGAGCTAGATGCCGTTAAAGCCTATCCGAAAACTTTGTGAGTTTACGATTGAGCTTTGGTGAAAGGCATTTCAGATTGACTTTGAGTGTGAACCGCAATTCCTGTTGAGGCAGTCAGTTGGGTTTTGCAGAAGACACGCATTGGGAGAATTTAAATGAATTTTAATAACACGCTTGTAGATCTGGATGAACAAGTCACACTTGTGTTCGGGGATGTCACTTTGAGTTTGAGTGAATTACGCTATGCGATCGACCTCGCCACGTTAGGTTCGCTCTCCCATGCCCTGATGGCATCTTTGAAAACCCAGGACATTTCGATTCAGGTTGGAGCTTATAACCAGCAGGGTCAGTGGTGCCCTTTGAGCAATAGTGCCTGGTTTCAGAATGGCGTTGCCTGTGAAGTGTTGCAACCCGGTGCCGCTGAGCCACAAAGGGGCAACCTAAAATTACAAATTTCCCTGGAGTTTCATCCAGAGGCGATCGGGCAACCAGCAGCACTGGGAAACTCTTCCAGCACTGCATATCTGACTTCCCCATCAACAAGCCATCAGGACTTTAGGGAAGAGCCAACCGCAAGGCTGATGGAGTTTCAAACGAATTTCGACGAAGCGAACCAAACCAAATCAGGAAAAACTTCCATCTTTGATCCAAGTTGTGCTAATTTAGGAAATGGCGCTCAAGTAGAAGCTAAACAGGGGTCGCTAGCTCAGCGGTAGAGCATTCGGCTTTTAACCGACTGGTCTCGGGTTCGAATCCCGGGCGACCCATCAATGTAGACGAAGGTAGAGAAACCTAACATTTCTTTTGCCAAATATGGTTTTATCCCCCTAAGTTTCTCTGTAGAGAGCCTCAGGGGGATTTTTCACGATCTGTATCATTATCTAAGCCAGTTAATTTTTTGAAGCAGATGTAATGCAGATTGCCTAAATATAAGGACTGTCAAAACCGGCGATCGCCTTACCGAATGGGCTGTGTCTCTGCCCTACAGCGGATGCGCGGTTCGGCTCCTGAATCGGTTGTCACCAGATCGGGTAATCGAGGTGGGAGGCGGGTCGGCTCTTTGGTTTGGCAAATTGCTGCCATCAGTGTAAATGGTCCCGACTGTTCCGTTGCCGTAAAGACAATTCCCACAAAGCTCTTTAAACCAAGTCGCTTTGCTACACCTCGAACACCTACCCATTGCATGGCTTCGTCAGCCACAATTTCATAGCGGTAGTTTTCAGTTTCCGGTTGAAATTCGGTTCCCAATTGGTCAACGGAGATCGCGTACTTCCCATTTGCCAAAAAGTAGGCAAACTCTGCCTGAATTAGTGAATTGACATAAAGCTTGCCTTCAGATTCCCGATTGCGACCTGCCATTTGTTGGGCAACTGCTTTCACATCTGGCTGTAGGGAGGGGTCGTTAGAAATCTTGCGCAGCGGCGGATCGTTCGATGTGAAGTCAGAAGGTCTTGGAGTGGTTGGGTCCGTGCCAGAAATTTGCAGCCGCAGTAATCCCTCGTCTGTGAAACCGAAAATAGTTCTAACCAGTTCGTCTGGGCGGTTTGGCAGGATGAGGTTCAGATGCATGGGTTGAGGCTTTGGATCAATCTGATACTCCATTTGCACAACCGCACTCTCACCGGAAGCACCCGACATTAAAACAAACAACTTACCGTTTGGAGCAAACGCAAAGGTGGCAGTGTCCACTTCAGCAACCGGAGGTCTGACCGTTTCCCATTTTCCAATCAGCTTTTGGGCGATGGGATCAGTTTTACTTTCATCCGCAGCCTTAATATCCTGAGCAATGACGGGAAAAGCATGAAGTACAGGGATACTCCAGAGGTTTACACCTCCCGCCAAAAAAGCTGCTATGCCAACCGTGATACCTGCCTTCCAGCGGCACCAATTCCAAGCAGTAAAATTCATGTAGAGAATGACCCGATTCGTCAGCTTATCCTAACAACCGACGTAGACAGAACATCCAGCACTGTAACAAATTTGAAGCGCCATGTCTGCCGATCGCCCCTCCCATAAATTTCTCGTTCGCAATCTATTTGCCCGATCCCTCGACAACGAGGCGATCGCAGCCTGGATTTTCCTCACGCCTGCCCTGATTTTGCTCGGTATTTTCGTCCTTTACCCCATTGCTTACCTGCTCTACCTCAGCTTTACAACAGGCAGCTTCACCCGATCGGGCATCCACTGGTCAGGGTTGCGCAATTACTGGCGATTAATCCTTAGCCCTGACTTCTGGCAAGTCATCGGCAATACAACCTATTTCACCGTTGCCACTGTGATTCCCAGTCTGCTTCTTCCCCTGGGGCTGGCTGTGCTGCTAGACCGAACCCTTGCCCTGCGGGGACTGTTGCGAACAGCCTACTTCATCCCTTCCATTACGTCTCTGGTTGCTGTGGGACTAGGGTTTCGTTGGCTATTTCAGACTGATGGACCCATCAATCAAGGACTCAGTATTTTGGGCATTGTGCCCATTTCGTGGTTGAGCAGCACAACCTGGGCAATGCCGGTCTTAATTCTGTTGAGCACCTGGAAGCAGCTAGGTTTCAATATGGTTGTTTTCTTAGCAGGACTACAAACGATTCCGATCACCCGTTACGAAGCTGCCGAACTGGATGGAGCTGGTCCCTGGCAGAAGTTTTGGCACATTACCCTCCCCGGACTGCGCCCTACATTGGTATTTGTCGCTGTCACCACTGCCATTTTTACCCTCCGCAGCTTTGAACAGGTGTACGTGATTACTGGCGGCGGACCGTTAAACTCTACAAACCTGCTGGTCTACTACATTTATGACCAGGCATTTGCTCAGTTTGACTTTGGTTATGCCGCCGCTGCCGCCACCCTGCTTCTGGGGGTAACATTGGTGCTGGTTTACTTTCAATTGAAAGATTGGGGAGAGGGGAGGGGTGATGTACAGTGACGAATTAAATGTCATCGGTGACAAATTCTTGTCATCCAGGTCAGATTAATGTCGTTGAGACAAATTAATGTCGTTAAAGCACTGGTGACAAATTGCTGTCGCTGGAGGGGTGGTAACAAATTAGAATCGCCAATTCAAATCTAAAGTCTGGGTCTGAAATTTCAGCAGGATGAACTGCCGTTTACAAAGTGCCCATATTTGCTTGCCGAAGCTTAACCTACGAAAGCTCAAAATGTCAGGTGGCTTTCAGAAGCAGAAAAGCCCCTGTAATTAATCTCGTATGCGCCTAGCAAGGAAAAGCGATCGCCTCTGTCCTTAAAATGGGCAGGCTGTTATCCCGATTTAGGTAGAAAAACTGGGCAAAGGGCTTGAAAAAAGGCTTCAATTGATTGGTAGCCCAGTTAAATTGTTTAGCCGTCAGTAGGTTCTGCTGAGATGCTTCAGGTGCCTTTTGTTTTTAGTTCTAACGGCGACGGGTTTCTGTTTCATAGCAAAATTGCCACGGATGGCATTATCGAGCGTGAACTTGGGTTAGACGAGTTTCCATCGGCTGATACGCTTTGGCAATGGTGGTCTGCCCATCGGGGCTGTCTGAGCAGCAGGAAAATCTGGTCACGCAGGATTATTACAGCGATGGCAGTAATAAGACATCACGCTATTACCAATTGTTAGCGATCAATAAAACGATTGACGGCATACTAATCACTGAATCGCTCAAGGACTTAAGGGCACCTCGAATAAAAGATTCTTTTAACAAGATTTCGACCATTAGAAGTCTGCTGAGCATTGAGGTGAAATCTCGTGTTAGGCTTCAACCTCCAATGCCCTTCTTTTAGCTCCCAATTGTCCTCATGCACTTCTTGCAGATGTGATTTTCTTTACCTTTCTGTTTCCCGTTTTTACTGATATCAGTCGAGCCACATTCTGGACACTGCATCGTTTCTTCCCTAATTTCATAGCTCTATTATGCAACGCCCAACCGTTCTCATTACTACATCTTCAAGCAAGACTTGCAAGCATTGGTCAACGAGTTAGGCATTGAAATTCGCATTGCTCACTATCCGCCCTACACTTCCAAGTACAATCCAATTGAACACCGCTTGTTTCCTCACGTCTCAAGAATGTGTCAAGGAGTCATTTTTGATAGTGTCCAGACGGTAAAAGAATTGATGGAGAAGACAACAACTCGCACAGGTCTTAAGGTATTCACGACGATTCTCGATAAAACGTATCAAAGGGTCGGAAATTTGCCCAAGACTTCAAAGCCAACATGAAAATTGTTTTCGACGAGCTTCTACCGCAATGGAATTACACAGCTAAACCAGAATTGCAGGTTATTTAATCTACGATCCTTACCATAGCTTGACTTTACAATAACTAACATCCATTGACAGGTCTTCACTGTTTGACAATCCCCCCAGGTGAGATTGCACTTAATACCAAACCACCTGCGATCGCTCGTGGATCACCCGCCCATAGACGGCATCCGTTTGCTGTGCCAGTTTGTCCCAGCGGAAGCGGCGATCGAGATCTTCATAGGCATTGTTGACCAGCCACTGGGAAAAACTGGGATTCCTCAACACCTCCAGGATGCCCCAGGCGAGAGAATCGGGGTCATTGGTCCAGGTGACAATGCCACTTTTGCCGTGGCGGACGACCTCTGGAAACCCACCCGTATCGGAAACCACGACGGGCACACGAGCCGCAAAACTTTCCAGGGCGACTATGCCAAAAGGTTCATAGAGGCTGGGAAACACTGCACAGTCAGCAATAGTTTGAAACCTGTCCAGATCGGTTTCTGACATAAAGCCCGTAAAGTAACACTTCTGCCAAATGCCCAGATCCCATGCCTGCCGTTTGAGCTGATTGGCGTTCCCCCCCCCAATCAGAATAAATTTGACATGGTTTCCCATTTCCCTGATTACTTTGGGAATAGCACTCAGCAAAACCGAAATTCCTTTTTCATGGGTCATGCGTCCCACGTAGTAAACAATTTTTTCATCATCATGGGCAAACTGGCGACGGAAATTTGAGTAATCAAAATTGGGGTCGCGCTGCTTCTTCTCAGCCCGAATGCCGTTATAGACGACATCGATCTTATCCCACGGGGCTTGCAGTGCCCGTTCAACTTCCAGACGCATATAGTTGGTACACACGATGATGCGCCATGCGTTGTATGCCAACAGGATTTCCTTGCCATGAATGTAGTGCTGTTGGTCAGTGTAAATCCCATTATGGCGTCCGTATTCAGTCGCATGAATGGTTGCAACGAGAGGCGTTTTGAAGGTGTGTTTGAGGGCGATCGCCGCATCCCCCACCAGCCAATCATGGGCATGAATAATGTCAAACGGACCTTCTTCTGTTAAAAGCTTGCCCCCATGCCGCCCCATGCTCTCATTCATGTTGGCAACCCAGTGAAAGAAATCATGACTGGGAGCAACTGCTACCCGATGCACCTGGATGCCATCTACCACTTCGTAGCGGGGAGCCTGACCAAACTCGACCGTAATTAAATGGATTTCGTGCCCACGCTCAACCAGTTCTGGGTAGAGTTCTGCCACATGCCGAGCAATCCCGCCCACAATGCGAGGAGGAAACTCCCATGCCATTACCAGAATTTTCATCGGCGCTTATCTCGACACTTAACCTATTTTTACTCTATAAAGCTCCTCCCCATAGGGTATATGGAATTGTCTTAGCGTGTATTGTTTTCAGGGGGGTCTCCCAATCGGGATTGGCGATCGCGTAAGTTAGTAATTAGGAGGTTTAGCACGATGGGTTGGCTGCACGGTTGGAGTTGGAGATTAAAACAATGAATTCGGTCATAACTCCAGTCCTGTTTCCACCGCTGCTGATGGCAACGGATGGCTCTTCCAGTGCTCGCCTTGCCCAGAAATGGCTTTATTTGATTGCTCAAACCCTACACCCCTTAGGTCTAGAAGGAAATGGGCAACCACTGGTTACTGCCGTGACCATACAACCGCGCCGTTCCAGCCGTTCCAACCGATTACTGAGACGAATCCGGCGGGTACCAGAGGCATTGCCAGAAAACCAGGATCGTCCACACCCTAACGATGCCCCATCGGAAAATCTGCTGTCAGAAACTCACCTGGCTGAACTACTCCATGCAGACTTTCCAACCGATTTTCCGATCTCGATTCAAGTCCGCCGAGGTCGCCCTGCCACTGAAATTTTGAACTGTGCCAGCACTCTGGGGGCAGGACTGATTGCCATCGGATCGCGGGGTACCGGGGGAGTGCGGGAATTACTGCTAGGCAGCATCTCTACGGTGGTTGCTCGCTACTCTTCCTGTAGCGTTTTGGTTGCCAGGGGCCCCCTTGAACCCGCAGAACCCAGCCTGAACCATGTGCTGGTGGTTGTCAGTGCTTCCCTGGCAACCCAGGGGGCGATCGCCGCTACCCGTCAGTTAATTCCCGCTGGAATTCAACGGATTACGATCCTCTACATTCAGCCTTTCCTGAACGCCGGTTATCTGTTTGGTCCCTTTGTTGCCCCCACCCCAAGCTGGCAACTTAACCAATCGCTGCAAAAGGTGCAAAAAGAACAGGGTGAGCATATTCTAAACCTTGCCAAAGCAGCCCTGGAAGCCCCCAATCTCGAAATCCAAACCCTCCTACAAACCAGCGAACCAGGTCCTTTAATTTGCCAGGTTGCCCAACAGCAAGACGTGGATCTGGTGATTTTGGGGAGTGATCCAAAGCGGCGATCGCTGCTGCCGTCCCTGCCAACGCGACGTAAAGCGAAAACTCCAAATTCCACACCGGATGATCTGCGTCCAGTTTTACGCAATGCCCGCCTCAGCACCACTGAAGACTATGCCATCCACCATGCCCCCTGCCCAGTCCTGCTTTGCCGTCCAACTCAGCCCATGACAGGATCCAACGTAACAGAGTAGGCTAGAAGAGTGAGGGGATCAATTCAGTTTTTCACCCGGTGTTGACCAGGTATTTGAACCAAATTGCCCCTGGCTCATTCATACTCAGTTTTGGAAACTGGTGACATGCAGGCATTTCCTGAAAAGTCCGCTGATGCCGAAATGCCTTTACAACTTCTCCTGTTCGTCGATAAACGCCCCAGTTCGCGGGAGCAAATTCGCCATGTGCGCGAAACGCTCAAAGATCTGAGGGCAGAATACCCCTTTGAGCTTCAGGTAGTAGATGTTGGAGAGCAACCCTACCTGGCGGAGCATTTCAAACTGATCGCCACACCGACCCTGATCAAAATCCATCCAGAACCTCGACAAACTCTGGCAGGCAGCAACTTAATTGAGCAGTTGCAGCACTGGTGGACTTACTGGCAACGTTCCGTAGAAGACTATCTGGAAGATCTGGGTTATTCACTAGAGCCGTTAGAACCGCTAGCAGAAGACAACACGACTTCCACTTCAGAGCAACTGCCATTGGTTGCCCAACCTGATCTTGACCAGCCTGATACTGCCCAGCCTGATCCTTCTATACCTTTCAAAACTGCCACTTCAGAGGAAGAGCATGCCACAAGCCAGACTGAAACCCCATTGGGAGCTTCTGGAACTTCCACAATTCACAAAATGATCAGTTCAATCGCCCGATCGGCTGAACTAATTGAGCTTTCGGACGAAGTTTTTCGGCTTAAGCGGGAAAAAGAAGAACTGGAACACCAGCTTCAATTTAAAGATCAGATTTTAGGAATGCTGGCTCATGATTTACGAAACCCTCTTACTGCAACCTCGATCGCCCTGGAAACCTTAGAAATGGGGCATGACCCTGAAGAAGGTTGGTCATCTCGAATGACTCCTGCCTTAACGGCACAACTCTTAAAACATGCCCGGACTCAAGCCCGGGCGATCGATCGGATGATTACCGATATTCTCCAGGCAGCTCGAGGTGCCAGTTCTGAACTGCGGATTCAGCCCCAAAAACTGGATATTGGCAATCTTTGCCTGGAAGTCATCCAAGACTTACGAGACCGATTCAATGCAAAGTCTCAGCGAGTTGAACAAGATATCCCGTCCGACCTCCCCGATGTCCTTGCCGATGGGGAGCGGGTGCGGCAGGTGATTGTCAATTTGCTGGACAATGCGATTAAATATACTCCTGTCCAGGGAACGATTTCGGTATCGATTCTGCATCGCACAACTCAGAAAGTACAGATCAGTGTGTGTGATACCGGCCCTGGCATTCCAGAAGAAAACCGGGAACGAATTTTTGAAGACCACTATCGGCTGGAACGGGATGAAAAGAAGGAAGGCTACGGGATCGGGCTTTCCCTATGTCAACGAATTATCCGGGCACATTACGGTCAGATCTGGGTCGAATCCACTCCAAATCAGGGCAGTTGTTTCCACTTTACATTGCCCGTTTTCAGAGGTTGGGGTCTATAGCAATTCCCGTTTACAGCCGTTTTTGCTGGCATCAGCCCCAACCCCTCATCCCCTCAACCACACTCAACTGTGGTTGGCTCATCTAAAAATCGCTGGTACGTGATTTAAGACAGCATGGGGAGTGCCGGAGCGGACTCAGCAGACTACGAAACACTATATAACTTGGCTCGGCTGCTTCCAATATTACGAATGTGGCAAAAATTACATATCCCTATCGGCATGTCGAGTATCCTGTGAATCTGGTATTTACTCTCGAAGTCGGTGTGAGGATCGGTGTCTAAAATGTCTAATACTACTTTTAAGTGGAAGTCGTTGCTAACTGCTCCTGCTGGTGTTTGGGCAGCAATTTTTGTATCGGGTATGGCAGCGGGGCTGTTGCCCTCTGGATCGGCGGCGGCTGAAGTTCAGCAATCTGCACAATCTCTCGAAACGCCCAATTTACAGATCTCATCAGATCCAGTTTCAATAGATCAGATTTCAACCGCTGCCAGTTTCGATAGTGTTACTTTTGACAGTGCTATTACCCAGGATGAGACGGAAGTTGATCAGGTCACTTCAGTTTCTCAACTCACCGACGTTAGACCAACGGACTGGGCATTTCAAGCTTTACAATCCCTGGTAGAACGCTACGGTTGTATTGTCGGCTATCCCGACAGAACCTACCGGGGCAACCGTGCCCTGAGTCGTTATGAGTTTGCTGCCGGTGTCAATGCCTGTCTTGATCGGATTACTGAGCTAATAACTGCGGCAACCAGTGATCTGGTCCGAAAAGAAGACTTGTTGGCATTGCAAAGGCTCCAGGAAGAATTTGCCGCGGAACTGGCAGTTTTGCGAGGCAGGGTTGATCAACTGGAAGTCCGTACCACCACTCTGGAAAGACAACAGTTCTCTACCACAACGAAGCTCAGTGGACTGACATGGTTCAATGTCACAGGAGCCACTGCGAGCCGTAATGTTTTGTATGAAGGGGTTCCTGGTGCCCCTGCCCAGGCAAGGTTTGCGGGTGCCCGATCTGCGCTCACGGGTGCTCCCATCGTTTTGTCAACAGGCGATCCTGAAATCACCTTCAGCTTCCTGACTTGGCTAACGCTGAATACTTCCTTCTCGGGCAAAGACCAGTTGGTGACTCAACTAACGGCTGGAAACGGCATTTCTCCTGCAAACCAGTATGCCTCAGCCGGGTTCTTCAATTCTTACGGAGTGCCGTTTACCGACCAGACCGCAGGAACAGTCAATGGTCGCAGCGATTTTGTCATCCACGATTTGTTTTATAGCTTTCCGTTGAATGACTCCATGAAGGTCACGGTTGGTCCCCGTGTCAACTGGTATCGCCACTTTGACTTCAACCGCTACACGTTCTTCCTCACGGGTGCCAGCAGCTTCGACTCCATCGGCAGCACCCAGACCAACGCGATCGACCGGGGTTCGGGTCTGGTGTTTGAATGGAACATTAGTAAACAGTTCCGGTTTGCGGCTGCCTACCTGGGTGAAAACACGGAGTTCTTACCCAGCCAATTTGGTTTCAACACCTCCAGTAATCCAAACTTTGGACTGTTTGGCGGTACCAATACTTCGACCGCTGAACTAACCTTCTCGCCTACGGATACAATCAACCTCCGCTTCCTGTACAACCACTCCAGGATTCAGGCTTATGGGGGTCAGGTGGGAGGTGCGATCGGTGAACCGATTCCCTATGGCTATCTGGATGCCGGTCCTGGCTTCTCTGTGTTCGATCCATTGACTGGTTCAGTGTCTTCTGGTGGACTTAAGTACGCCTATGCCAACACGTTTTCAGTCAACTTCGATTGGGCAATCACCCCTGGATTTGGCATCTTTGGGCGCTATAACTATGCAACCACCCGACTCAAGCCGATTAATGGAACCGTCAGAAGCCAGTCCTTCCAGGTGGGGGTTGGCTTCCCAGATCTGTTGAAGAAGGGAGCTTTGGCGGTCGTCACCTACCTGGTGCCCATGGACATTTTGAGGGGGGACCAGTATTTTGCCTCTGGTTCAGGCAACGGCGGCACCATGTCTGAGTTGGAAGCCAGCTACTTTTTTCCCATTACCAACAACATCGCCCTCGTTCCGGCATTCTACGTGATCTTCAATGCCAACAACTTTGACAATAATCCCAACATTTATGTGGGGAATGTGCGGGCGCAGTTTAGTTTTTAGGGTTTAGTTGTTAGTTGTTGGTGATTAGAGGATCCTCATAATCACCAACAACTAACAACTTTTCCCAAACCGACCGGGCGAGAGTTGAGCAATCAGTTGATCCGGGGTTCCCGAAGCATTTTGGGCGAACCGTCTTGCCAGGGCAGGGACGATCGCCAGGGGGTTGCTGAAGCCAGAGAAGACATGCACACCTTGGGTTCCAGGAATGGCACCCACCAGGGGAAGGCGATCGCGGCTGAATGCAATTAAGCAGTGATGCCAGCGACCGGGTAAGTTTTCCAGAGCAGGCAGAATAGTGCCGACCCGGTCGCGGATTTCTGCTTCACTTTTTTGGGCAGAAACGGGAGCTTTGGGATCGGTCAGGACCCGGCTGACCTGTCCGATTCTAAGGGTGCCATCTTGAAGCTGAATGGCTCCGGCATCCAGAATATAGGGGGCGGGTTCATGACCGGGTTCGTCCCACAGGCTATCCAACTCTGACCGACTGGCATCGGCTTCGAGTTGAAAGCGTTGGGTATCTGCTGGCATCACCAATGTCCGCAGGGTAATCTCAACGGGTGGGGTTTCCACCAGTTCTGCATGGGTGAAATAAAGTTGCAGCGGAATGCCTGATTCCTTTAGCAGGGCACGACTGAGGGCACCCGCGCAGATCACGACATTGGCACAGGGGTAAGTTTCCTCCCTACAGATTACTCCAGTAACTTGAAAGGCTTGATTCCGCAGAAGCCCAGTTACCTGTGCTACTTGCACATTGCCCCCTAGTCGAACGAATGCCTGCGTATAAGCATGGGCGGTCACTTCTGGGGCAATATGTCCATGCTTCACGGTCAACGCTCCCGAGATCGCCTGGGGATTGAGTAGCGGCTCTAAGTCACAGGCTTCCTCCACGCTGACCAGACGAGGGGGATCTGCAAAATGAGCGTAGGATTGGGCAGTTACTTCAGGATCGGCATCGGGGGCGATCGTCAACACCAGATCCAGTTCTCGCAACTGGGTATCTGCTTCTAACTCCTCCGATAGCGTTTGGTGAATTGCCTTACCTTCTGCACAGATCTGACGGGTCAGCTCCGTTGTACCAGACCAGTAAGCCAAGCCACCATAGCCAAACCGGGTTGAACCCCGCAACCCATCGTTACGCTCCAGCAATAGCACTGAAAAGCCCTGTTTGGCTAATTCATAGCTCAGTGAAGCACCCGTAATTCCTGCTCCTACAACAATCCAGTCAAAGAGTTTCATTGGCGGACTAACAAATAGAAGTGACAAAATCTGATGATTTTTTCGTCGTTGCCTGTCTCAGACATGAGGCGATCGCCTCTGTAATTTACCTCACACAGCCCATCAACACAGTGATCCATTTATCTTTAATAAGCAAGAGCAAAGCCAACCACACCCCTGCCGCCCCTATCCATTTAAGCTTTTCCCCAAAAGCGATTTAAAACTTTACAGTTTTCAGCCCTGAATTTGCTTTGATCTCAGCGATTCCTCGATAGTTTTGCTTGAGTCACCTTTCTAAGATTAAGGAAGAAAATAATTTTTATGGGTCGCGCTACCAGAGTCATTTTTATTACCGTAAGTCGTCGTAGGCTGACAACAAAAATTGAATTGAACCGCCACAACCTGTTATGAAGAATACCCACATTGAGTTTGCGCGTCCGTTAAAGAATGAAATAAGGCTGAATCGACTCACCTTTGGATATGGTGAAACCCTGATGAGCGAACAGCGCTATGAAGCAGCCGTTCTCGTCTTCAGCCAAATCGTTGAAGCCCAGCCCACTAGCGCGATCGCTTGGTATAACCGGGGAGATGCTCTGGCACATCTGGAGCGTTATCAGGAAGCCCTATCCAGCTTTGAGCGGGCGATCGAGATTAACCCTGACTTCTATGCTGCCTGGACGATTCGAGGGGTGATGCTGATTTATTTGCAACAGCCAGAAGAAGCACTGCAAAGTTGTGAAAAAGCATTGGAGATTAATCCACGGCATAACGAAGCCTGGGTTTTTCGGGGTGCCGCCTTACAACGGTTGGAGCGGTATCAGGAAGCCTATGCCAGTTATGATGTTGCCCTTGGCAAAAAGCAGCAGTCAGTCTGGCAAACCATAGGGAACCTGCTGCGAAGCGTTAAGTGGCATCTCAACGCAACCTGAACATCAGCGATCGCATCTATTCTTATAGCAGGGGATAGGGTTTTGCCCTATCCCTTTTCACTGTTATAGTCGTAGCCATCAGAATTAGAACAGCGGAGACAACGCCAAACCTTATTCCCCTATTCTTTCCCCCTAACACCTACACCTGACATCTAACACCTGACACCTGCTATACATGTAGCCGTTTTCACTTGTATGAAGTACACTCCACACCCTATACCCTGGCTTAACAAGCTTTACCTCAGTTACAGCAATTTTCAATTGTGTATGCCACATTAATCTTCCGTTTCGTCCGAACGCACATGTATTTGCTGTGTGGCGCTCGTCTAAAAAATCGCTGTAAACGAGAATTGCTATAGCAGTTCAAATTTTTGAGATTCAGGCGAGGTAGAAATGGCTCAACAAACTGAAAAAGAAAAAATGCTGGCGAACGAACTCTATCTCGCGTCAGATCCAGAGTTGGCGGTTGAGAATAAACGGGCAGGGCGGCTCCTTCATACTTACAACCAGACTACTGTAGATCAACCGGAACAGCGACTAACAATTCTTCAGGAGCTACTGGGTGGCGTAGGAGTGGCTCCCCAAGTTGTGCCTCCCTTTCATTGTGATTACGGCAACAACATCTATGTCGGCGATCGCTTCTATATGAACTACGGTTGCGTGATTCTGGATTGCAACACAGTCCACATCGGCGATGATGTTCTCTGCGCTCCCTATGTCCAGATTTATACCGCCTATCATCCCGTGGATCCGGCTATACGCCTGACCGGGCGAGAACTGGCAGCACCGATCAAAATTGGCAACAATGTTTGGATAGGCGGTGGTGCCATCCTCTGTCCAGGCATCACGATTGGTGACAACACCACGATCGGAGCGGGCAGCGTCGTTGTCAACCATATTCCCGCTAATGTCGTTGCAGTAGGGAATCCCTGCCGGGTGATTCGGAATGTGTAGCAGGGGGCAGGGGCAGGGGAGAAGAGGGGCAGAGGGAGTACTGACCACTGACTAATGACCACTGACTAATGACCACTGACTAATGACCAAAATCTCCCCCTTATCTACCCAACCTTCCTAGAAACCCCTGCAAGCACCTGCTGGACTCGATCCAGTTCCAGGTCAGAAATGTAATCAACCGTCCAATTGGCGCGGCGTTGCAGCATGTGGTAAGGATAACTATTAGCAACCCCAACCACAGGAATACCTGCTCGTTTTGCCGCTTCAATCCCAGAAAAAGTGTCTTCAATTGCCAGACTCTCCTGAGGCTTCAGATTCAGCCCAGGAAATTTCTGGTTCAGGCGATCGATCGCCTTTAAATAGATGTCTGGTTCGGGTTTGCTAGGAATCCCCTCATCGCCAGAGACAATGACTGAAAAAAATTCACTCAGTCCTGCCCGTTGCAGCACCAGTTCAATTTCAGACCGGATGGCACCACTCACCACTGCCAGCTTGACCTTAGCTGCCCGCAGATTAAAAATAAAGTCATCTAACCCCGGATAGAGTGGAAACCTTTCCAGGGTTGCCAGTTCTTGCAGATAAAGTCTAGCTTTGCGAGCAATTAATTCCTCCAGCAAAGCATCATTAACAATTCGTCCCCGGTTGTTAAAAAGTTCCGTCAGGCAGGCGCGATCGTTTCTTCCCAGGCAAACCTGACGAAACTCTCCGGGCTTTGGACGCATATTTTCTTCAACCAAAAGCTGGTTCAGCAGTTTCTCATGAATTGGCTCGTCGTTGATGATGACACCATTGAAATCGAACAGGACAGCCTTGAGGGACATACAGCAAGGGAATGGATGGACAGTTACGAGTGGCTAATTGTTGGAAACCCTGGTCACCCATCACCAACCACTCACCACTCTCCTAACTCATAACCCATAACGGATAACCATTGCTACCCCATTGCCCACCGCCTGCTATCAATCGCTTCTACATCGGCAAACAGTTCGGTCTCCGTTAGCTGATGAGCTAGAGGTTTCACTCCGCGAGTGACCTGATGAACCAACCACACGTCTTGAGTCCGTACAGATCGAAAACCGGCTGCCCCCATCCAGGCATCCACACTTTCCGATGCATATCCCTGAATGTAGGGTTCTTCAAAAATCTGGGTTAACCATTCAGTTTGGCGCAGTACCTTCTGGTTGCCATCCAGGACAATGATTTCTCCTCCGACCGTTAACAGCCGGTAGCATTCCCGCAGAATTTTGCGGGCGATCGCCGGGGGGGTTTCATGAAAGACCAGCGAAACCGTGATCAGGTCAAAGGAGGCATCGGGAAACCCAGTCTTTTCGGCATTGCCATGCCGCCACTGAATG
Source organism: Kovacikia sp. CALU 1929 (assembly GCF_056784235.1). Classification (NCBI taxonomy): domain Bacteria; kingdom Bacillati; phylum Cyanobacteriota; class Cyanophyceae; order Leptolyngbyales; family Leptolyngbyaceae; genus Kovacikia; species Kovacikia sp. CALU 1929. The sequence continues at coordinate 19,325 of NZ_JBXBCF010000069.1, read as the reverse complement.
TTGAGCCGATCTTTTTTTGCTTTATAGTCTGCGACAACCAGCATATAAGGGGACAGGTCGAGTCCAATCACCTCAGAGTAGGGAAAGGCGCGTTTCAGCATCAAACTAGTTGAGCCTGTGCCGCAACCCAGATCCAGAATCCGACGCGGTTGGGTCTGAATCGCATCAAGCAACGCCTGACGAACCAGTGGCTCCCCAGGTGGCAGGGCATACTGCGTAATCGGGTCATAGGAGACCGCTGCTTCGACACTGAGATAGCCCCCCTCAATGCTGTGAAAATTCTGGCTGGAGTAATATTCGGGATAGGTGAGGGTGGGGTTGCGGAGGCGATCGCTGGCAGTATCCCAATCGATACTTTCATAAAAGCGCCGCAATCCATCCTTATCGATTAAAAAGGTTTTGACGAAAGGAGCGAGGAATTGCTCAAAGATAGTGTCTTTGCGAACTGCCATAGCGTCTTTCGAGAATGGGTCTGATTTTCTGTCTCCTGACTCTTAGTGTACTGTGGCTGCTCTTATCCTGGGTTGGGAAAGCTGGGTGAACATTTGGCTTTTTGGATAAAATAATTATGACAAACCGATGCACCCTGGTTTTAGCGATTAGTCTCGGCATTCTGGTAACATGCTCCTGGCAAATGGCTATTGCTCAACCATTCCGAGCCGACTGCCCGACTTTGAAAGAAGCGATGTTAAGCCCCCAGCGGTCCGAGAGGATTCGCGCTAGGATTCATCAGAAATACAAGCCCAAAGGGGAAGACGGAGCTTATAATCTGGTCATGATGGGTCGGTATGGCATGGCAGGCTGGTATAACAAAGCTGCGGGAACAATAACCCCAATGGCGATTTTAGTGGATGGCGATCGCGTGGAGAGCCATATGCTCAATCCCTACTCAATCAACCGTTTGCTGAAGTTGGGGTACCCCCGTCGGACCGCCGAATGTTTGCAACAGTTGTTTAATGAGGCAGGAATTTAACCCTAGTACTCCATGACTTACAGCAGTTTTTAGATGCGTAGACTACAGCAAAGATGGGGAGTGGGGAGTAGGGAATCGTGTGGCTTAACCAATTGAAAATCGCTGTAAATTCAGCAACTATTCCCAGGGTTTCAGGTGGCAGGAACGGTAGCCAGATTTACGCCAAGCTCCACTATCTATTCCTGGTATTAACCCTGCGCCTTGACTTGCAACGCATACTGACGAAACCGTTCCAGGTCAGCGTAGAGGGTAGATTCTACAATTCGCCCCAGAAACAGCTTATCCATCAATTGAAACAAAAATCCCGGCGCAGAATAAGCGATCGACATTTTGACAATGCTGCCTGCTTCACCGCGATCGTAAAACCGAATTGCCCCCCGGTTTGGTAAACCATCTACCGACTCCCACTGCAAGATCTGGTTTTGAATCAGTTTGATCTCGCGGGATACCCAGGTAAAGTTCAACCCACCCGAAGCCAGCTTCCAGCGTGACAGCTCTGGATCTTCTTCCAAAATTTTGACCGATTCAATCCACTTCATCCAGCGTGGCATTTGTTCCAGATCTGCCCACAAACTCCACACCAGATCGATGGGCGCATCAATTTCAATTTGAACTGTGTGTTCTAACCAGTCGGACATAAGAGGGGCAGGGCAGCAGGTTACAGAATATTATGGAATACAGATTACAGGAGATAGGGGCAGGGAGCGACCAAACCCTTCTCATGCTGGAATGTCCTCACCGGCTACAAAATAGCAGAAAGAGGCTGCTGGGAGTGGCGGAAGCGAAGGGCGCAACCTCATCCCCATCACCACAATAGTGACATTTTAAGGGTTTGCACTTTAATCGTGCAAGGCGTGGGGTAGGGGAGAGTGGGCGGCAATGCTCACTCCGCAACTAATGGCAATGACCGCTGCGTGTGTGCCAGGAAGTTTCTAAAGAATTCCGTATTGTTTCCCTATCTGACTGAATGCTTCGACACACCGATCAAGATGCTCACGGGTATGTGCCGCAGAAATTTGTACGCGAATCCGAGCAAGTCCCTGGGGCACCACAGGGTAACTGAATCCAATCACATAAATGCCTTCTTCTAACAAATCTCGTGCCATATCGGTTGCCAACTGAGCATCATAGAGCATGATTGGCACAATCGGATGAATACCTGGTTTGATTTCAAAGCCACGATCGCCGATTTGTTGACGAAAGTAGCGGGTGCTGCCCATTAAGCGACTACGCAAATTCTGAGTTTTACTCAGTATGTCCAGCACTTTAAGGCTGGTGTAGACGATCGCGGGTGCCAGAGTATTGGAAAACAGGTAAGGGCGCGATCGCTGCCGCAACAGATCCACAATTTCCTGGCGGGCAGCGGTAAAACCACCCGATGCCCCTCCCAGCGCTTTGCCTAAGGTGCTGGTCAGGATATCCACTCGTCCCATAACGCCCCAATGCTCAACGGAACCCCGTCCTGTTTGTCCTAAAACCCCTGTTGCATGGCTGTCATCCACCATCACAAGGGCGTTGTATTTTTCAGCCAGGTCACAGATATGCTTCAGGTTAGCGATCGAACCATCCATACTGAAAACGCCATCCGTCGCAATCAGCCGAATTCTTGCCGGTTGGGACTCCTGGAGCGCATGTTCCAACTCCTGCATGTCATTGTGGGCAAATCGATAACGTTTTGCCTTACATAAACGAATGCCATCAATGATGCTGGCATGATTCAGCGAGTCACTCATCACGGCACAGTCCGCATCCAGCAAGGTTTCAAATAAACCTGCATTCGCATCAAAACAGGAGGTGTATAGAATGGCATCTTCGGTACCCAAAAACTCGGCTATCTTTGCCTCCAATTCTTTATGGATCGTTTGGGTACCACAGATAAACCGGACAGAAGACAACCCAAACCCATAGCGGGCAATGCCTTCCTGGGCAGCCGCAAGCACCTCTGGGTGGTTGGCAAGCCCCAGGTAATTGTTGGCGCAGAAATTAATCACTTCCTGCCCGGTCTGAAGCCGAATCTCGGCATCCTGGGGAGATGCCAGAACCCGCTCGGTTTTGGCTAAACCCAATTGGCGAATCTCTTCCAGAATAGGTTTGAAAACAGAAGGTGTCTTGGTAAGCATGGTTGCCTCCGGGAGGAGTGAAGTGAAGCGGGGCAGGCAGGGGGCAAAGGGGAACTGTTAGTTGTTAGTGGAGCCTCCAGACCTCCGAGGTTTTCAAAACTTCGGAGGTCTAATCCCGACGAAATCATCTTTGACTTTCAACTTTCAACTCTCAACTTTCAACTTTCAACTTCTCCCCCTTCCCCTGCCTCAATTTCGTCAACATATCTGCAACCATGTCAGCCATCTCGTATTGATGGTTCCAACCCCAATCTGCCCGTGCTCTGGAGTCGTCAATGATGGAGGGCCACGAGTCTGCGATCGCCTGCCGAAAATCGGGCATGTAATTACAGGTGAACGCCGGTAAATGTTTCTGAATTTCCGTCGCGAGTTCTTCGGCTGAAAAGCTGACGGCTGCAACGTTATAGCTAGAGCGGATTTTGATCCTGGTGGGATCGGCTTGCATCAGCCCCAAAATTGCATGAATGGCATCTGGCATATACATCATGGGCAGCCGAGTATCGGGACGCACAAAACAGGTGTAGCTCTGATACTTGAGTGCATGGTGAAAGATCTCAACGGCAAAGTCGGTGGTACCGCCGCCCGGTGGAGTATGGTAGCTGATGATTCCGGGTAAGCGTAGGCTGCGAACATCGACTCCCCAACGATGAGCGTAATAATGACAGAGCAGTTCTCCAGTCACTTTTGTAATGCCATACATCGTACACGGATCTTCGATCGTGATCTGGGGGGTTTCCAGTTTGGGTGTGTGTGGTCCAAAAACCGCGATCGAACTGGGGAAGAATACTTTAATGGTAAAGGCTTTTGCGATTTCCAGGACATTTCTCAGTCCGTTGATATTAATGTCCCAGCACTGATCAGGATATTGCTCTCCCCTCGCTGACAGCAGACTTGCCAGATGATAAATCGTGTCAATTTGATAATCCTTAACCAGGGCTTGCAGGTGTGTCTGGTCTGTGACATCCAGAACTTCATAATGCGAACCGTTGGTTTTTGATGGCGGAGAACGTCCACTTTCAATCACCTGATCTGCTCCATAGCGCTGACGCAAAGCTAATACCAGGTCACTTCCCAGTTGACCTCTGGCTCCCGTCACCAAAATTTTGTTCATTTCTGTCAGTCCTAAAGAACATTCACCAGTTTCTTCATCCCGACCAATTCATCCAGCACGTTCAACAGACGGTGAATCTCTTCAACGGTGTTGTAGTGAACCAGACCGAGTCGCAGCAATCCACCGCTGGATTCAATGCCTAGAGCTTCGGTCAGATTCACTGCATAGAAGTTGCCGTTCCAGGCATAAATGCCGCGATCGCCCAGTTCCTTAGCTGCCTCGTGGGGAGTATAGCCCTCAATCCGAATGCCTACGGTAGGAGTACGCCAGTGGAGGCGATCGGGGTCAGTGATGCCATACACCTTCACACCGGGATTTTCCAGCAAACCCGCCATTAACACCCGGCTCAAGGTCTGCTCATAGGACTGAACGGCCGTTAAAGCCGCTAACAGGGCTTCTCGACGACCCTGGGCAGATGGAGAAACTCCCTGACCCAGTTGAGTCAGGTAATGGATCGTTGCAATTAAGCCTGCGATGCCTTCGTAATTCTGCGTGCCCAACTCCCAACGGAAAGGTACGTCGTCCGGGGCTGGACGCGGTTTGTAGGGACGGAACCGCGCTAAATGCTCGCGCTTGCCGTAGAGAATGCCCACATGGGGACCGAAGAATTTGTAAGCAGAGCAGGCGAGAAAGTCACAGTCCAGCGATCGCACATCCATCACCCCATGAGGGGCGTAGTGAACGGCATCGACAAACACCATCGCCCCTACCTGGTGTGCCATTTGAGTAATGGTTGCCAGGTCATTAATGGTGCCAACCGCATTAGAGGCATAGCCCACCGCGACTAACCGGGTTCGTGCATTCAACAACTGCTCCAGATGAACCAGATCCAGGGTGCAGTCTTCCCAATGGAGGTCGATCGCCCGAACAATCACACCCTGAGCTTCTAACGCCTTCCAGGAAGCAACATTGGCATCGTGGTCGAGTTTCGTGACGATGATTTCATCGCCGGGATGCAGTTCCCGCCCAATGGCACGACTGATGGCAAAGGTGAGGGTCGTCATGTTCGCCCCAAACACCACCTCATCCGGTTCACAGCCTAACAAGTCAGCGACCGACTGTCGGGCTGAGGTTACCAGAGCATCAGTTTGCTGACTGGTTGAAAAGGCTCCATGCGCATTTGCATTGGAGTAAAGCAGGTAATGGCTCATAGCCTCCACCACCGTTCCTGGCACCTGGGTTCCACCCGGTCCATCCAGAAAAGTAACCGGCTGACCGTCCACAGACTGAGCCAATGCCGGAAACTGGCTGCGAATCCAGCCAAGGTCAAGCGCATGCATAGCAATCTCCTCTCAGTGGGCAGAGTGAACTCTCCTGTCTTCTAACCTTCCTCTGGCGGGAACAACCCAGGGCAGGTAAACACAAACACATCCCGAACTCCCAGATCAGATGTACTTGCGCCCACGGGAGATGTGTAGTGGAAATACTGATCGTCCTTAAACACTAAGAACTCACCGGGATGGAGCACTTTGCTAATCGCGGGCTTGCCCTGCTTATCTTTATAAAGATGGGTTTCACCTCCTTCAATGCCTTCCCGGTAGACAGAAAAAATACCTACCAGATCGACTCCATCCCGGTGAACGCCTTCCGGTGCAGGATTACCAATCTGTTGAGAGGTTGCGGTTGTCCTGATCTGGTGAACAGCGACTTCGTTGCGATCGGTACATAGCTGGCAGAACTGGAAAAATTCCCAAACTACTTTTTGAAAGTCTTCCAATTCAATCAAACCGTCCTCTAATTCTTCGTATTCTCTAGCAACATCGCCTAACAGCGGATTGTAATCTCTTGACTGAAATAAACGCCGATGGGGAAGGGTGATTAAGCGATCGCCCTCAATCCGGAAATGAGAGAGCCGCCGGAAGCGGTAATTACCTGCCAAATAGGGATCTGCTGGAAGATGATCAAAAAATTGCTTGAACGGTTCAAGTTGAATCTCAGTCAACATTTCCAAAACATAACTAGCCAGACAGTTCAACTCTTTTGGCTTAAATAAATTCAGCATATTTTTAATTTCCTCAGTTTGAATCGACATCAGCAAAAAATAGTAATTGCTGATCTCAAATCAGCTAGGTGTTCACTCAAATCATGGGAAGCAGCATGAAACGCTGTATCGTTGCAACAGCAAAACCTGGAAATACCACCTCATCCATATTGTTCTGGAATTTGGATCGTTCTGGAATTTAGGTTTTGAGGACGATATAGATGAGAATCATTTCCCCAAAGCCTTTCCACCAAAAGGATTACAACAAACAACACAGTCACAACAATGCCCTAACACGATTTACTTTGCACTCATTGACTGCCAGGAATAAGCAATGCCTGAGTTCAATAGAATCGCTAAAAACTAAGCTTTTATTTAATCGGGTTCACTGACTTAATTGTAATTATATTTTTTAGGATTGTCGATCCCAAGCCAGTCAAAGGTAGTTCTTTAAGGACTCTTCATAACTTTACGTTTTAACCCACTGACTGCCACTGCTTTTCTTACGAAAAAAGTAACCGCTATAACTAATACAATTTATTGATTTTTAACAATCAATCTTCTATTAGAAATACTTTTAAGAAAAGCAATCTATAGCGTTTTTGAAGCCAGTGAGGTACATGGATAGCCGTAAAGCCATTGAGTCAAATAGATGAGATGTATCTCACCCAGAAAGGAAACGCTATAGCTGATTAATGTATCTAAAACTACGCACAGCAACCAACCTAAGCTAGATCCCTAGCTTTTTCCAAATAAATCGGCATCTGAGTTGACTGTGCCGGACTGATCTGAACACTGCTGTAATTAGTCCCACCGATTTACACCGTCAGTGACGAAGTGTTGAATTGGAATCGTCAGATCAATGCTCGGTTGTCCATAGTAGGCAGTTCTGAGGTTGGAAGCTTGCCGATGAAATATCAGATACAGCAACCGGGTGGCTAAAACGCCTGAAGCCATCAGTCTTTTTGCCGAATAGCTTTAGGAATCTTTAGAAAATGCAACAAAACCTGCGATAGATTTACGGATGTCAACTAGAAACCCAATCAATCACGATAAGGGTATTTCGTGATGTTGATAGTCTGGAAGACACGTAGCCAATGGTACTTTCCACAGAAAAGCCAGAAATTAGTCAAACCCTGGGACAAGGAGATCTACTGCAACGTATCGTCAATCGGATTCGTCAATCCCTGGAATTGCAAGAAATATTGGATGAAACGGTTGTTGAAGTACGATCGCACCTTCACACGGATCGGGTCAAGATCTATCAATTTCACGAAAATGGCAGTGGCGAAGTCATCGCAGAGTCAATCAATAGCAATCGCCTGCCTTCTCTGTTGGGGCTAAACTTTCCGGCAGATGATATCCCATCCCATGCCCGTGAAATGTTTGTCAGTGCCCGTCAACGTTCAATTGTTGATGTTAAGTCCCGGCAAATTGGTCTCAGTCCGCTCAACCAAACGGTCAATCAAGGATCTGGTGAGTTTGAAGAAATTGCCTACCGTCCGGTTGATCCTTGTCATATTGAATATCTGACGGCAATGGGTTTAAGTTCCTCCGTGGTTGTACCGATCATGCATCACGAGAAGCTGTGGGGACTGCTGGTATCGCACAATGTGAAACCTCGCGTCGTTGAGGAGCAAGAATTACAGTTTCTTCAGATGGTCGCAGACCAGGTTTCGGTTGCGATCGCCCAGTCAGCGATGCTATCCCAAACACGTCAGCAGGCACAGCGCGAGAAAACGATTAACCAGATCTCAGCATTGCTCCACTCCCAGCCCGATGTGCCCTTGCAGGCGGCTCTGGAAAAAATGGTTGAGGCATTTCACGGAAGTGGAGGCAGACTTTACATCCTTTCTAAGGATGAAACGCAGCCAGTAAAAAGCCTGACCGTTGGCACCCAGCCAGCTTCCCTTGATACTATTACCCCAGCCATCGAACAACTTGCCTGCTGGCAAACCTTTTTTACCCCCGAAGCCAATCCCTCAGCCCGATCTCACATTTGGGCGATCGCAGATTTTTATCAGCAGCCAGAACTGCGGACTTTAACCGCCCTGTTTCGTTCAACTCCAATTCGGGGAGTGTTGGTGATTGCCCTACAATATCATCGGCAATTTTTGGGCTATCTCAGTATATTCCGCAATGAACTTGATACAGAAAAGCTATGGGCGGGAGAGTTCAACCCTGACCAGCGTCAGATCCAACCTCGCAATTCCTTTGAAGCCTGGAGAGAATCGAAAAAAGGGCAGGCACCAGCCTGGCTGAGTGATGACCTGGAACTGGCGCAGGCATTGGCAGAACATTTCTCAATGGCAATTCAGCAGCATCAGCTCTACCTGCAAATTTCTGCCCTGAATATTGGACTTGAGCAGCAAGTTGAAGATCGCACGATTGAACTGCAACGAGCCGCAGAACAGCAACAAGCTCTGCTCGATGTCGTAATCAAAATTCGAGAATCCCTGGATGTCAAAACGATTTTCCAAATCACCTGCCAGGAAGTTTGCCAACTGCTAAGCGTAGACCGGGTTGCGGTATACCGTTTTAATCCTGATTGGAGCGGAGAATTTGTAGGAGACTTTGAGTCGTTAAGCCCCGGTTGGAGCAGTAGCTTGCCCTTAGGGATCAATACCGTATGGGCTGACACCCACTTGCAGGAAACCCAGGGCGGACGCTATCGCCACAATGAAACCTTTGCCGTTAATGACATCTACAAAATAGGACATTCTGACTGCCACGTTGAGATCCTGGAGCAGTTTGGGATTATGGCGTATGCGATCGCCCCAATTTTTGTTGGGCAGAACTTGTGGGGGCTGCTGGCGGTCTATCAAAACGCAGGTCCGCGCCAGTGGGAACCTTCTGAACTAAAGTTCCTCACCCAAATCGGAGTGCAGCTTGGAGTTGCGCTGCATCAGGTAGAGTTGTTGACTCAAACCCGGCAGCAGGCTGAACAATTAACCAACACCCTGAGTGAACTCCAGCAGGCACAGACTCATCTAATTCAAACCGAGAAAATGTCTAGCCTGGGTCAACTGGTGGCTGGAGTTGCCCACGAAATTAACAATCCAGTCAATTTCATCTATGGCAACCTGAACCATGCCACGGACTACACCAGTGAACTGCTGGACTTGTTGCAACTTTACCAGCAGCACTATCCCAACCCAGTGGATGAGGTGCGCGATCGCACCCGAGAAGTCGATGTCGATTTTCTGACCGATGATCTACCCAAAATTCTGTCGTCCATGAAAACCGGCGCAGACCGAATTCGCCAGATTGTTTTATCGCTTCGTAATTTCTCCCGGTTTGACCAGGCAGCGATTAAAGCGGTAGACATCCATGAAGGCATTGACAGTACGTTAATGATCTTGCAGCACCGGCTTAAAGCAAGACCCGATCACCCTGGCATTGAAGTGATTAAAGAATATGGCGATTTGCCCCCGGTCGAATGTTGCGCAGGGCAGCTCAATCAGGTGTTCATGAATCTTGTTAGCAATGCCATTGATGCCCTGGAAGAGAGTTCCAAATTCAAAGAGTTGAGTTCTGAGTTGAATCCCCCTCCCCTACGCCCTCTTCCCACCATCACCATCCGCACTCAAGTTGCCCACCGGGCAACCGGCTCGTTTGCTGTAATTCAAATTGCTGATAACGGAACTGGCATTCCCCCAGAAGCGAAGGAGCGTATCTTTGACCCATTCTTCACCACTAAACCTGTAGGGCAGGGAACTGGCTTAGGACTATCCATCAGTTACCAGATTGTGGCTGAAAGACACAGAGGTAAACTGCGATGCGAATCCGAGTCAGGTGAGGGGACACAATTTACGATTGAAATTCCGATCAAATAGCTTTACCTTGCCATTGCCTGCCATACTCGTTCTGGTGTCATAGGTAGTTGGGTTAAGCGAGCACCTGTTGCATGGGCGATCGCGTTGGCGATCGCGGGAGCCATGCAATTTGTGGTAATTTCGCCAACACCCTTTGCGCCAAAAGGACCGTGGGGATCCTGGGATTCCACTAGAAACACTTCCATGGGTGGCACATCGGCGGCTGTGGGAATGCGGTAGGAACGGAAGGCAGGATTGAGGATTTTACCCTGCTGATCGAACAACAGTTCTTCCATCAGGGCGTAGCCAATGCCCATTGCGCTACCCCCTGTAGCTTGCCCCAGACAGATGCGGGGATTGATTGCTTTTCCCAGGTCGATCGCCTGCACTGATCGCAAAACTGTGACCTTGCCTGTTTCTGTATCCACTTCCACTTCCACCCCCTGAACAGCAAAGGTCAGTGTTGATTCATCAGCAAAATATTCGGATTCGGCAGAGAGGAGGGGATGGGGAATAGCAGCTAGCTCCTTGAACGTAAGAGTTTTGCTGTTTGCCTGAAAGGTGCTATTGGCAACAACAACCTTTTCTGGCTCGGTCTGCAAATGGCTGGCTGCAAGTTCTAAAAGTTGGGAACGCAGCTTTTCGGCTGCCAATTTAGATGCCTGACCAGAGATGTAAAGGGTGGCTGAGGCGTAGGAACCAGCATCAAAGGGGGTTGTGTGGGTATCTGCCGTGATCATATCAATGTCAGTTACCGTAACTCCCAGAACCTGAGCCGCAATTTGGCGCAGGGTGGTGTCGGAGCCAGTGCCCACATCGACTGATCCTGTTCGCATACAGAAGCGACCATCTGGCTGGAGGGAAAGATTGACGCAGGCAGTATGAACCTTTGCCAGTCCGCTGCCCTGCATGGATACGGCAAATCCAATCCCACGCCGCAGATTGCCATCTATAACAGGCGGTTTACTGGGTGTGTACTCCATTGCTTGAAGCACTTTAGCAAAACACTCATCCAGGGCATAGCCGCCAATCAGATTAAAGTGGTCTTCTCCATGCCCGATCGCAATCACATCACCGGGACGAATTACATTCTGCTTCTGCACCGCAATTGGGTCAATTCCTAGCTGGGTAGCCATTTCGTCCAGCAGCGTTTCCATCGCAAAAATTCCTTGAGTCGCACCATACCCCCGAAACGCACCAGCGGGCATGGTGTTAGTGTAAACGGCGTAGCCCAAAAAGCGTTTATTAGGACAACGGTACATTCCAATCGACTCGTTGCCGGTTAAGAAAACGACGACACAGCCGTGGTTGCCATAGGCTCCCGTGTTGGCGATCGCCTCCATATCCATCGCAGTCAAAGTCCCATCTGCTTTGACTCCAAGCTTCAAACGAACCGTCATCCCATGGCGACTGTTGGTGCAGGTAAACTCCTCTTGGCGAGTAAATTCCCACTGCACGGGTCGTCCCGTTCGCAACGTCGCCAGGGCACACAGGTCTTCACAGAGAATCTCTTGCTTATTACCAAAACCACCGCCAATTTTGGCTTTATAAACCCGCACTTTCTCCTTCGGCAAATCATACAGTTCTGACAGCACCCGCTGACAGTGGAAGGGTACCTGTGTACTGGAGCGCACCACCAGCGTTCCGTCCTCATCCATCCAACTGGTGCATATATGAGGCTCCAGATGAGTATGTTGCACCGCAGGCAGGCAATAGGTTTTCTCCAGCACCCGATCAGCATCGGCAAACCCCTGCTCCAGATCGCCGGACTCCATGGCGACATACCCGGCAATATTGCGACTGGCATCGGGAATCTGGGTGGATTCAGGTTCGTCGTGCAGGATGGGAGGTTGTGCAAGAGGGGGGAGAGGAGTGTTCGCCTTTGGCGTTCCCGCAGGGTGGGGAGAGGCGTGAGGGGTGATTTGCTTTTTTCCCATAGCCTCCACCGGATCAACCACATGGGGCAGGATTTCGTAGTCTACTTCGATCAACTGACAGGCTTTTTCCGCGATCGCGACTGAGTCGGCAACGACAGCAGCGACGCGATCGCCGATGAAGCGCACTTTGTAGTCCAGAATGTAGTGATCCAGGGGGTCGGGCACTGGGGCGGTATGGCCGGCGGTGGTATAGGCACGACGGGGCACATCTTCGTAAGTCAGGATTAGATGGACACCGGGGAGGGCTTTTGCTTGTTCTGTATTGATCCGGCGAATGATGGCGTGGGGGTGGGGCGATCGCAGCACTTTCATATGCAACAGTCCTGCGGGTGCCCAGTCTGAGGTATATACAGGTTTCCCTGTGACAATCTCAGGACCATCCTGCTTCGGAACGCTTTGCCCAATTTGAGCAGGGGGATGAGTACTCAGTTCCAAGTTTTGAATTACCTGCTCCTCTGCGTCACTGCTCCTTTGCCCGCCTGCGCCACTGCTCCCATCTTTTGCCTCCTTCCCCAACAGAATACTTTCAACCACAGCCTGATAACCTGTACATCGGCATAGGTTTCCTCGCATTGCCAGCCGCAGTTCGCTTTCACATTCAAACTTCACTTTTTCAGCACTCATTACCATGCCAGGTGTGCAGAACCCGCACTGAAAGCCCTGTTTCTCCAGGAAAGCCTGCTGCATCAAAGAAAGTTGCTCATCCTGTGCCAATCCTTCAATGGTGGTAATGAGATGCCCTTCAGCCCGCACCGCTGGATAAAGGCAGCTATGAACCGGATCGCCATCTAGCCAGACGGTACAGGCTCCACAGTCCCCAGACTGACAAACCCGGTGAACCCCTACCCAGCCCAGGTCGCGTAACAGGCTGAGCAGGCTAGTTCCAGGAGAACACCGCTCGGTCAAAGGCTGATTGTTGATTTTGAGGTTAATGGGGCGCATTGGGGGAGTGGGGAGTGAAAGTAGAAGTGGTTTTGAGTTTTGGATTTTGTTGATGTAGCGTTTTCTATGAAATTTGAGCGAGTTCTTGGATTGCCCGTGTAATTAATACTTCTGTAATGTGTTGACGATAAGTGGCGCTTGCCTTTGCGTCCTGGAGCCAGGGGAGCGATCGCCCCGCTTCAGCCACTTGCTCAGGTGTAGGAATCTCTGCAAACTCCAGCAGTTGCGGTGCTGGCACACAGGCTCCCAGACTAATCCGAATGGTATTCCTTTGGGGCTGACGGGCTACCATCACCAGGGAAAGCGCCGGATCGGTTGCCGCAATTCCAAACCGCTGCACATTGGTATGCCAGACCAGGGAAGCTTTCGGAATCAAAACTCGACGCAGCACTTCACCCGGTTGTAGGGCTGTTCTCTGAACTCCCAGTTGAAAATCTTTTGCCGCCATCAATCGGGCAACCCCATTGGGACTCCAAACTTCATAAGTTGCACCTAGCAGCACCATCAAGGGAGCCATCACACCCACTGCCAGGGCAAGGCAAAGGTTGCCCCCAATCGTTGCCAGATGGGTCACCTTAAACGAAGCTGCCAGAGCAGAAACCGCTCCCCCAAACGCCGCTGTCGCCCGCCACTCCGCTAACCACGGGTAGTTCAGCAGTTGAGCGAACGTGCAGGTCGCCCCGATCGCCACATAATCCGGCTCGATCTCAATCTCTGACCAGTTCAACGGCTCCAGATCAACCAGCGTATTCAGCGCAGGCTGAGGTTCAGAAAATAGCCACGTTCCTCCAGCTAACCATGCCCATCCCGGTTCCCAAGTGGGAACAGACTCCAGATTAGATGGGCGCAGATACGTTTCAACCGTGTGCAGATCCATGTTTGAAGTAAAAGAGGGGAAGTGGTGAAGAGTAGGGAGTGAAGTGAAGCATTGAGAGCTAAAAGTGAAGAGGTAAAAGTTGAGAGGCTTAAGTTGCAAAGATTACAAGCTACTGACTCTTGAATTCCGACTCCTGAATTCTGACTCCTGAATTCTCCTACAACCTGACATCTGGCACCTAACACCTAACACTTAACACCTCAGCTAGATTACAGAGAAACCATCGCAAAATTTGTAGTCAAAGCAACGCAAGGTTCAAGGGGTCGGGAATGGTTGAATTCTTCATCCTTCGTTCGGAATTGAGGTAATTGATGGGGAATTTAGGGAATAGGGAATCCTACAAGAGAATAAAACAACCTTTCCATGAAACCGAGAACCATGCCCCTTTCTGCCCATATCCATTCGCTGCAAACGCTGGTTATGTCTTTTCACCCGTTAATTGTGGTGGAAACTGTGGAAGAAGAGCGAGTGCAAAACCTTTTGCAGACAGCAGTTCAGGACATGAACATGCAGCTCTTTGAATGGAGTATTACTCAAGGGTTGGTGAGGTCACCCGGTTCTGCCGAAAATCGCTGGGTGGATGAATGTGCCCCGCCTGGTTCTCAGAAACCGGCTGCGTTTGAAGATACGGCGGATCCCCTTAAGGTTTTGAAATATATTCAGACAGCTACAGCCAAAGGAGTTTTTTGGCTCAAAGATTTTGCCCGTCATCTGGATGATGCTGAAATTGCCCGTCAGTTCCGGGAGGTGGTGCAGTTTTTTTCCCTGAACCGCTCGGCGATCGTCCTCACAGGAGACACCGTCAAGCTACCGCCTGAAATTGCCCACGATGCCGTTGACTTTGACCTGAAACTACCGGGACGGGATGAGTTGCAACAGGTTGTCTCAGATGTCATACGCTCCTTGCGGGTGAAGCACCGAGTCCAAATCGAACTTCAGGAACAGGATATACCGGCTCTGGTGCAGGCACTGACTGGAATGACCCTGAAACAGGCGCGGCAGGTGATTGCCTATGCCGCTTTAGAAGATGGCAAACTGACCCTTCAAGATGTAGGGCGGATCTTAAAGCGCAAAGCCCAGGTGATTCAGGAAGAGGGCGTATTGGAGTATTTTCCAGTCGAAGAAATGGCAGTAGATTTGGGTGGTTTTGCAGGGCTGAAGCAGTGGCTTAACCAGTCCCGGTTGGGGTTTAGTCCCCAGGCGCAGGCGCTCAACCTGAAGCCCCCGAAAGGCATTTTGATTGTAGGCATTCAGGGTTGTGGCAAGTCATTGGCAGCTAAGGCGATCGCCCGTGCCTGGAAAATGCCGCTCCTGAAACTAGATACGGGCAGACTCTACAACATGTATATTGGTGAGTCTGAGAAGAACCTGCGGCAGGCGATCGCCCTGGCAGAATCGATGGCACCGGCTGTATTATGGATTGACGAGATTGAGAAGGCATTAGGTAGCGGCACCAGCAGCGATGCGGATGGAGGGTTGAGTCGTCGCATGTTTGGCTCTTTTCTGACCTGGATGCAGGAAAAGTCCCAAGAGGTATTTGTGGTTGCCACCGCAAATGACATTACTGGGCTTCCTCCAGAACTACTTCGGAAAGGCCGTTTTGACGAAATCTTCTTTGTAGATTTGCCCGATGAGCGAGAGCGGACAACCATCTTGCAACTGCACCTGACCCGCCGCAAACAGGCTCCCCAACAGTTTGACCTGGCAGCCCTGGTTCAAGCAACCGATGGCTTTAGTGGGGCAGAGATCGAACAGGCAGTGATTGCAGCCCTTTACCGATCGCTCTACTTACAAAAGCCACTGGATACTACGATTTTGGTGGAAACCATTAAGACCACGATTCCCCTTTCCGTATCACGGCGAGAGGATTTGCAAAAGATGCGAATCATGGCTCAAGAGCGGTTTGTCAATGTTCGTTAGCGATCTCTCCGTAACCAGATTCCCCGCATTCCAGCGGTACAGGCAGCTTGATAGTCTTCTTCAAAACTGTCGCCAATGTGCCAGGCAGATTCAGGTCGGCAGTGGTGTTTCTGGCGGGCGATCGCAAATATCCTCGAATCCGGTTTTGCAGCACCCACCTCAGTCGAAATCGTGATTGAGGAAAAAAACTTTGCCAGGTCAAGTGCCTGCAATACCGAGTAGAGACGCGAATCAAAGTTTGACAACACGCCTAGTTGAACTCCCATTCCTTTCCACCGTTCCAAAGCCGGGTAGACATCGGGATAAAGAAACCAGGGGTCAGCCGTTGAAAAGTGGTGATAAAGGTGGAGAAAAAATTCGCCAAAGTTGGGAAAGGAATCAAAAGCCCCGGCTTGTTTAAAGGTATCAGTGGCGATCTCCAGCCACCAGGTAAACTCCTGTGCCTGCACCTCTGCCGGAACGGTTTCTGCAAAAGCAGGAGGTCCAGCCGCTTTGAATGCCTTAAAGAAAGCCTGGTTTAGCTCTGAAGCAGACACCTCCACTCCAAACCGACGCGCCATTTCTCCATAGATTCCTCCGACACTTCCCTGAATGCCAAATAGCGTTCCGACTGCATCCAAAAAAATTACTTCAGGCAATCGAGCATTTCTGTTCACACCGAATCCGTTCAACAAGCTACACCCTATACCCTACACTGATTAAGCCTTTATATTTAAGTCCAGATGCCAGGTGCCACGGGTCAAGGGTCAGAGGTGGAAGAAGAAAGGGCAGGGTGATTTTAGCTGTAATCTTTGGGCAAAATAGCACCCCTGAGGTTTGCGCCCAAAAGATTGACTCCTTTTAAGTTCGTTTCACTCAAATTGGCACCCCGCAGATCGGCTCCACTGAGAATTGCACCAGTGAAAACCGTCCCTGCCAATTTTGCCATTGCCAGATTAGCCTCACTTAGGTTAGCCCGACTCAAATCAGCATCGGTCAGGTCAGATCCCCGCAAATCGGCTCCCCGCAGCTTTGCGTTACAAAGAACTGTCCCAGCAAGATTGGCACTATTTAGCTCTGCCTCGGTCAGAATGGCTTCCTTCAAGTTCGCACCCGACAGAACAGTCCAACTCAAATTTGCACCGCTTAAGTTCGCTTCTCCCAACTCTCCACTTAAGACTGCCTGACAAAGGTAAGCACCCCGTAAATTAGCACTCCTCAAATTAATTTCCAGTAGTCTTGCATTACAAAGGTTTGCCCCCCACAGATGGGCATTGTTGAGATCTGCGTAGCTCAGATTAGCTCCGTTCAGATTAGCCTTGTTCAAGATTGCTTGGGCTAAGAGTGCTTTGCGGAGATCTGCATTAGCCAGGTTCGCCTCAGTCAGATTGGCTCCTTCTAAGTTAGCGTTATAAAGATTTGCCCCTGCTAACTGTGCATTCGTTAAGTCAGCTTCGGCTAAATTGGCACCGTCTAAACAGGCTTCTCTCAAAGCGGTGCCGCGCAAATTAGCTCCCCGCAGATCTGCCTGACTTAGATTAATTCCTTTCAGGTTTGCTCTGCTCAGGTTCACTCCCCACAGACTTACCTCAGTAAAGTCCCGTTCTCCTGCGGCATAGCGCTTCAGGAGTTCACTCGCACGCATGATCTAATCCTCGAACATGGTAGTTACCCCCTTGGCACAGTTGAATAGATTTCCTACAGAAGGGAGACGCCTCAAAATAAAAGGTCAACTTTTCCAACCCAATTACCCTCTGTAAGAAGTCAATTGCTTCATGTGCTTCGATTAAGTGTTCCCAAACGTGAGGGGTCATTCCCCTTACATCTAGATTCGTACTGCTGATAGTTGGCTGTTGGTTGCTGGTTGCTCCAGATACGACTCTTTTTCTTAGCAGATCCATAAGCGCTTGTTAAAAAGCGACTTCACAGCTCTGACGGGCTGTTAGTGATTAACTAGGCGCTAATAGCCGATCGCAGCTATTTCTTTATAGCCCCATCGGCTTTTAGGATCCGCTCTGGTTGGGCAATCACAGCTATGACGATTCTCAGACGAGTGCAGCCCAAACTAATACGAAAAAGCCTGACTGAATAAGCAGTTTGACCGTACACACAAATGGGAATTGCTGTAGTGCGATCGCAGCTAATTGAGGAGCAGAAGCTTTACAAATTCTCAATCCCGGCAACGGCATCCAGAATAGGACGAGTCATCCAGCCCACTCCTACCCGAAGCTGGTGCTCCAGAGTTGGCATCCGGTAGAGATATGCCAGACGACGGAAAGCATGGGCAAAAGGTCCATCCAGCTTCAGACCTAAAGCGGTTAGCGTGGCATTATCTGTTCCCAAGGTCATCATTTCGCCCACATGCTGATAGCGGAAGGGTAACAAGGGGCGATCGGTCAGCGATGCCCACAGGTTCCAGCCCAAATATTCAGCCTGCTGAAGGGCTGCTTGAGCCGTAATGGGCACTTGCTGCCCCTCTGCATCTTTGCAGTCTGCCAGATCGCCCAGAGCAAAGACATCCAGTTGATCAACAGCTTGTAGGGTAGGGGTTACTGTAACCCGCCCTGTCAGACTCTTTTTCAAAGGCAGAGCACTAATTACATCCGTCACGCGCGTCCCCACAGTCCACACGACAATTTCAACCGGAATGGTATCGGTGGTGCCCTTGTAGGTAAAGGAAAGGGTATCCGTAGTAATTGACTCAACGGTTGTTTCTAAATCAACCCAGATTCCCTTCTCTTCCAAAGCTTTTGTGGCGGCTTCCCGGTTAAAGTCCGTCGAAGTCCTGAGAATCTGATCGGTCATTTCAACCAGGCGAATACGCCCCCGTTCCTGGAGTCGGTCTGCAAGTTTGCAGGCAAGTTCTACTCCAGAGTAACCCCCGCCGACGATCGCCACCCGAATGCGATCGGCATCTGACTCTTCTAAAATCCGCAGACGTTCTTCCAATCGGTAAGCGTCAGCAATGGTGCGAAACGGCAGGGCATAGTCTAAAGCACCCGATACCCGATCTAAGGGAGTTTCTCCGCCCAAGCCCAGCACTAATCGGTCATAGGAGAGTTCAGGTCCATCCTGTAACTGAACCTGTTGTGCTTGCAGATCAATTCCCGTGACTTCGCTTTGATAGAACCGCACTCCGGTTCCTGCCAGTAATTCCTCAAACGGAGGTGCAATTTCCCAGGCTTGCAGTTCACCCGTCATCAATTCATACAGTAAGGGAGAAAAGAGGAAGCGATCGCTGCGATCGACCAGAACGATCTCTGGCTTTTCCTGTTTACTCCAGGGCAACTGACTTAACCGCAAAGCGGTGT
The DNA here is from genome assembly GCF_056784235.1 of Kovacikia sp. CALU 1929. NCBI lineage: Bacteria > Bacillati > Cyanobacteriota > Cyanophyceae > Leptolyngbyales > Leptolyngbyaceae > Kovacikia > Kovacikia sp. CALU 1929. The sequence goes on along the minus strand of NZ_JBXBCF010000069.1, from coordinate 359 downwards.
AGAGACCTCCAAAGCCTCCACCCAAAATACAAATACGAGCAGATTGTTGAGTCATGGGTTTAATCAGAAGAGCAAACGCTGGAAGCAACTTCCTTTCAGGATAACAACTGGGCTTACCAACGGATGGATTGCAGAAAATTTTTAGGTTAAGGTAGGCTCTCACCCACTCACAAACCGATCCAACCGACCATTCCAACTTCAGCGTCCGTACCCACATATGAGACTGTAAATTAGTTTGTGTCAAAGGTCAAAAAACAAGATCTAATGAACTAATGAACAAAGGCACTAAACTATGACCTTTCGACCGGAACTCATTGACGAGTTGCTCAAAGAATATCGTACTCCCGAAGACCTAATGG
>NZ_JBXBCF010000068.1:0-107282 GCF_056784235.1 Kovacikia sp. CALU 1929 | reverse complement strand
CTGTTAGGACTGTGGATGACTCAGAATGAATCGTCCAAGTTCTGGCTCTCGGTGCTCACAGAGTTGCAAAATCGTGGCGTTAAAGACATCTTCATTGCCTGTGTGGACGGGCTAACAGGCTTTCCAGAGGCGATTGAAACCGTTTTTCCGCAAACCCAGGTGCAACTATGCATCGTTCACATGGTGCGAAACTCCCTCAGCTACGTCTCCTATAAAGACCGTAAAGCGGTCGTCGCTGACCTGAGGGCAATCTATACCACTGCAACTGAAACCGAGGCAGAGCAAGCCCTGGTTGACTTTGCCGAACGCTGGGACAAGCAATATCCCACTATCAGCAAATCCTGGATGAGCCATTGGCACCGGATCATTCCCTTCTTTGCGTTTCCGGCTGACATTCGGAAAGCGATCTACACCACCAACGCCATTGAATCAATGAATATGACTCTGCGGAAAGTTTTACGCAACCACCGTTCCTTCCCTACCGATGAATCTGCCATGAAGGTAATCTACCTGGCAATTCATACATCTCGAAAAAATGGACGATGCCGATTCGAGATTGGAAAGCAGCTTTAAATCGTTTTGCCATTGAATTTGAAGGGAGGTTTCCGATGTGATATTCCTCTCTTGACACAAACTACTTTACAAACTCAATTGAAAGTCTTCAATTCATACAACTCTCCATTCATACCCAAAATCAGCAACGCCTCATTGAGAGACGGGGCTGGGGTTATCTACCTTTACCCAGGCAGAAGTGACATCTTCCAGAATAATGGGACAGTTTGTAGCGCTTTTCTTAGGAATAATCTTGACTCTCAGAGTTGAAAGATAAATACCATCATCAATTCGATGTCCATATCCAAATACAGTACCTAGATGTCCCATTGATTGATGTCGAGCATGGTCTCCGATATTAAACATGTTTCTTCTCCTAGCTCAAACTTCATTCATTTGACAAATTGTGTTGGCAAAGTCTCCATCGCAAAAGAGTTGGTAAGGACTAAACTGTAGCTTCTCTCTACCCGGCTTTAAGCGGATAGTCTTCCACTATCGCAACCCCCCGGTAACTTAAGGACTCATACAGTTGATACATCTGGTTTGCGATCGCAGCACGGCTAAACCGCTCCTGCACCCATTTCCATCCGTTTTCACCTAGCACTTGCCAGCTATCTGGATGCTGTAGCATCTGTTGCAAGGCGTTTGCCAATGCTTTAACGTCGCGGGGCGACACGAGGAGTCCTGTGTTATCGGGTACAACCGTTGAACGTAATCCACCCACATCGCTGGCAATGACGGGGGTTTTGGCAGCCATTGCCTCAATCGCAACCAGTCCAAACGGTTCATAGTAGCTTGGAACAACGCAAACGTTGGCAGCAGCATAATAAGCCGGTAATCGGGTTTGAGGAATACGACCTGCAAACGTCGTGACGGATTCTAAGCCTAACTCTTTAACCAGAGTCCGAATGCGCTGCTGTTCTTGGAAGTCAATTCCGGCATCCCGACTGCCCCCGACCAGGTATAGCTGAAATGGCTGTGACAATCTGGCACAGGCACGCACCAGGGTTTCAATTCCCTTGCGGGGATCAAACCGTCCGACATAGAGAATCAGAGGGATGGCTGAGTCAATGCCAAGCTGATGTCGGGCAGTTTGGCGATCGCTAGCCCCAAAGCGCTGAGTATCAATCCCGCAAGGAATCACCGAAATTCTACCTCGACGAGCCACCAGGTCACGCAAATCGGCTTCCTCCTGGGGACTGGTTGCCACCACATAGTCAGCCGTTTCCAAAATCCGTTTCTCCGTTGCCAGCCTGACCTGGGAGATCTTGGGGAGGGACTGCATCGTTTGATATTTCACAGCCCCAATTGAGTGGTAAGTATGGACCTGGGGAATATCTAACTCAAATTTGAGCCTTAAGCCAACCCAGCCAGACAGCCAGTAGTTTGTATGCAGAATCGAATAGTTGTTCCCTGATTTCCGGCGAAAATCATGCCATGCTGCCACAAACTTCGGCAGATGATCAAACAGCTCGTCTCGATGAATAAATTGAGTTGGTCCTGCGGTTAACCGAATTGTACGGCAACCCGGTGCATGTTCCACAACATCGGGTTGGTCTGGATCTTCACGCCGGGTAAACATGTCAACCTGGCACCCTCGTTGAGCCAGCGCTAAACCCAGTTCACGTACATAAACATTTTGCCCACCGGCTCCTTCCTTCCCCACCTCTGCACTTGGGTCCCCGTGGACTGAGATTAATGCACAGTGAGGTTGAGGCTTAGAAAGGACAGAACTCCCTTTTATCGAGGGTAAAGCGTCAAGAGGGTACGGTGCTTTCATAACTGACTGTTTGAACTACAAATTGCCACAAAAGCCTATCCGAAGACCTTTTAGGTTTAGCTTTGGAGGTGGCTAATTCTGGGTATGAACTGAAGGTTGTACGAATTGAAGCTTCGCCCTAATTCATACAACGATTCAGTATCCCCTGAGGTCTGAACGTTATACCAGTTCAATATCAGTGTGCACTTAACAAGGGGCTTAAGCCCCCTGTCTACCAGGCGTTCTTCTGTGCAGCTTCAAAGAGAATTGGTATAAGCGATTGAGGTTTTTCGGATAGGCTTTGAGTAAAGTTTTTCTAACCTTACCTTAGTGGGATCAAGTCAAAAAGCTGGGGGGAAATCGGGGGGAAATCGGGGGGCTGATGGGCGATATTAGCGCTGACAAATGAATTTCCAGAGGGGATGGGTGGGACCCTGCTGGCGAATGCGGTAAACCTGCTGTTCTAATCGCTTCTTTTCGCGATCGGGAATCCCCATCAAAATATTGCGGCTCTGCCAGATTAAGACACCTAAAGTAGAACCGACACAAATCGCCAGACCGATCGCCGACAGCCGATGAAATACTAGCCCATAGCGGACTGCTGACCAGGTGAAATGGTCGAGAATCAGGGAAATCGGGTAACGCAATCCCCATAAACTGAGGGAGCCAACGGTTAGCCAGAGTAACCCGACTACAAACCACCGACCATAAACGGTCAGCCGGTGCAACCGCTCCATTTCCTGTTGAAACGCTTTGTTGAAACCATCATCCGCGTCCAGCATAGGCTTTCCTACAAGGCTTCATCTGACTTTTGAGGCGGTTCGGTCACGACCAAATCCCCCGTTCCTGTGGCAGCCACTTTCTCGGTTCGTTCGCGCCAGAGTGCCAATAACGTACTGGCGATAAAAATGCTGGAGTAAACTCCAGCGATAAAGCCAATAATCAGTGCCAGGGCAAAGAACTTTAAAGTTTCTCCACCAAACAAAAAGATAGAAACCAGCGGCAGCAGCGTGGTCAGCGTGGTATTGATGGAGCGGGACAACGTCTGGTTCACTGCCGTATCGACAATATCGTCGATGGAGCGATCGGGGTTGAGGGCGATCGTCTCCCGAATCCGATCATAAATTACAACGGTGTCGTTTACTGAGAAACCAACAATCGTCAACAGCGCTACGATGAACAGGCTATCCACCTCAATCCCAAACAGTAGACCCAAGATGGAGAAGATGCCAACCGTCACCAACACATCATGGAACAGGGCAACCAGGGAAAAAATGGCATAGTCTAGCTGGAAACGTAGACTTAAATAAACTGTAATTCCAGCAAAGGAAACCAGGAGTGCCAGTAAGCCAGAAGACAAAATCTGCTGCCCAATCACCGGACCGACCGTATCAATCCGGGTGGTTGTCGGGTCGAAGGTACCAATTTTTTCACTTAACGCCGTTTGCAAACGCGATCGTTGATCAGGACTCAGGGGCGAAGAGCGAATCGAAATACCCCGCCGACCTTCATTGGTTGCTTCCTGTACACTGCTGTTGCCCAGCCCTTGCTCAACCAACACTGAGCGCACCGCCCCAATATCAATCGGCTTACTACAATCACTCTGGGTGCAATCCAGTTCAAACTGAAGCCGGGTTCCGCCAACAAAGTCAAGGCTGGGGCGCAGGGGTGAACCAAGTTGTTGCCAGGAAATAACCATTGCCGCAATCCCAGCCAGAATCAGCGCACCGGAAATTCCCCACCAGAGGTTGCGCTGCTTAATCACCTGAAGCTTCATGAGGTTGCCTCCGGTTGGGATTTGGTGGATGACAAGTTCGGGCAGAAATATCCAGGCTTACGCAGGTCAGGGAAGTTGAGTACAAACAGCAGCAGCGTGCGGCTACAGGTCAAAGCTGTGAACATACTAATCAGAACTCCAACGGACAGGGTGACTGCAAATCCCCGGACAAAACTGGTTCCCAGATAGCCCAGCGCTGCACAGGCAATCAGGGTTGTAACGTTGCTATCTAGAATGCTGGAAAATGCCCGGTAAAACCCAGCTTCAACCGAACGGTACAGTGTTTTCCCTGCCCTTAGCTCTTCACGGGTACGTTCAAAAATCAACACGTTTGCATCTACCGCCATCCCAATGCTGAGGATAAATCCGGCAATACCGGGCAGAGTCAGTGTAACTCCCAACAAATTAAAGGCAGCAAAGGTCAGTAGAGCATAAATAATGAGCGAAATGTCTGCAATCAAACCGGGCAAGCGGTAGTAAAACACCATAAAGCCGAGAACCAGCACTAAACCACCAATCCCAGCGTAGATGCTGCTCTGGATGCTGTCCTGCCCCAAACTCGCACCGACGGTACGGGTTTCAACTACTTCTACTGGAACCGGCAACGCGCCTCCGTAAAGTTGGGTTGCCAGGGTGGTCGCAGATTGCGCCGTAAAGCTTCCGGTGACAACCGCACTGCCGCCAGTAATCCCCGTTTGGGCGAATTCAGGACCCACCGTGGGAGCACTAATCAACTCGTTGTCCAGAAAAATGCCAATTGATCGCCCGGTACCCGCCAAGCTTTTGGTCAATTCCGCAAACAGATCGGCCCCTTTGCCATCAAATCTCAACCCCACTTCCCAAACATTTTGCACATTTGTCGATTGGGGATAGGCATCTTTTAAGTTTTCGCCGGTTAAGCCTGTGGGTTCAAACAGACCGGCGATCGCCGTATTACTCCGCTGAATTGCGGCTTTGTTGTCTTCCAGTGCCTTTGGGTCATCGCCCTTGCTTAGCGTTTCCTGCTGCAACTGCAATTCTCTCAGCACCCGGTATTCTGCCTGAAGCTGCGCCTCACTGCCCGCTTTTTGCTTGCGAAACTCCAGTTTGGCAACCCGATCCAATAAATCCTCCGCTTCCTTGGGATCGTTCACCCCCGGTAGCTGAACCAGAATCTGGTCGTTACCCGCTGACTGAACCACAATCTCGGAAACCCCCTGGGGATTGAGACGATCCTCAATCACTCTCAGAACGGCATCCATCTCCCTGGAGGTGATTTCTGGTACTTCTTTGGTGGTCTGTACCTGTACGGTTAATTGAGACCCACCCCGCAGATCTAAACCAAGCCGTGGTGGCATTCTGACAATCACCACGATGGCAGCAATGAGCAATACCAGGATAAGCGCTAAAAGCGATCGCTGTCTTTGCATGTTGTAACCCCTGTAACAATCGCTATGATAGCGCCTCTGGGAAGGATGAAGGATGAAAGCTGAAGGATGAAGTTAAGAGGTGAAAGTTGAGAGTTGAGAGTTGGGGTTTGGAAGTGGGGAGTTACCAATCACTCATTGACCGATCATTGCTGTTCTTCCGACTAACCACTAACAACCAACAACTAATAACCCCCTCACCGTTGACCCCTAAACCTTCAGTTCCACCATTTTTCTCACCGCTTCCACGATCTGGTTGGGTTGCACGATCGTCAGGTTTTCCAGGGTGCCGTTGTAGGGGGTGGGAATGTCCTGAGAGGACAGCCGCAAAACGGGGGCATCCAGTTCGTCAAAAAAGCGATCGTTGATAGAGGCAATAATTTCGGCGGCGACCCCCCCGGTTCGCATACATTCTTCCACAATAATCACCTTATGAGTTTTGCGGATAGAGGCTCCAATCGTCTCAAAGTCCAGAGGCTTGAGCGAGATCAGGTCAATCACTTCTGGGTCAAACCCATCCTTTTCCAGGGTTTTGACCGCCTGCATCACATGGTGCCTCATGCGGGAGTAGGTGAGGATAGTAACATCGCTACCTTTGCGAACGGTTTCGGCTTTATCCAGGGGCAGGTAGTACTCCTCTTCGGGTAGATGATCCTTCAGGTTGTAGAGCAAGACATGCTCGAAGAACAACACCGGGTTGTCATCCCGAATGGCAGATTTGAGTAGCCCCTTCGCGTTATAAGCCGTAGAGCAGGCAACAATTTTGAGTCCGGGCACTGCCTGAAAGTATGCCTCTAACCGCTGGGAATGTTCTGCCCCCAACTGGCGACCCACCCCACCGGGACCGCGAATTACCATGGGAATCTTGAAGTTACCACCGGAGGTATAGCGCAGCATCCCAGCATTGTTGGCAATCTGGTTAAACGCCAGCAGCAGGAAGCCCATGTTCATCCCTTCGATGATCGGACGTAAGCCCGTCATGGCGGCTCCAACTGCCATGCCCGTAAAGCTATTTTCAGCGATCGGCGTATCCAGCAGGCGCAATTCGCCATATTTCTGATAAAGGTCTTTTGTGACTTTATAGGAACCGCCGTAATGTCCCACATCTTCCCCCATTACCAGGACAGTGGGATCTTTTGCCATTTCTTCGTCGATCGCCTCCCGGAGGGCGTTGAACATCAGCGTTTCTGCCATGAGGTTCCTCTTCTCAAGTTAAGCCGTTCTCCATTCTATCGGTTGGGCGATCGCAGGAAAAGTATTATGAAGTGCAGGATCAAACTCACCGCAAATAAGTATGGCACCTCTGAAGTTCTTCATCGTTGATGTCTTTGCCGAAGCGAAGTATGCCGGAAACCAACTGGCCGTTTTTACCGATGCAGGCGATCTGACAACCGAGCAGATGCAGCAAATCGCCAGGGAAACGAACTTTTCAGAAACCACCTTTATCCTTTCACCTCAACCACAGGATGGCGGCTATCCCGTGCGCATCTTCACCCCAGGACAGGAGTTGCCCTTTGCCGGACACCCCACCCTGGGAACCGCTTTTATCCTGCAACAGGAATTGATCCGGCAGTCGGTGGAGACGGTCACGCTGAACCTGAAGGTGGGTCCTATCCCGGTCAACATTCTTTACAAAAACCAGCAGCCTGATGTGCTGTGGATGGTGCAAAATCCCCCGGTGTTTGGAGAAACCCTACCCGCTGAAGCTGTGGCGGCCGTTCTCAACCTGGAGCTTGATGATTTCGATACCCGCTTTCCAATTCAGGAAGTTTCGACAGGCGTACCGTTTATTATCACGCCGTTGAAGCGCCTGGAAGCTTTGCAGCGGATTAAGGTTAATGTAGACCGATTGGTTGCCCTGGTTGAACCGCTTCAGGCAAAGATGATTTTTGTCTTCTGCCCGGAGGTGCGCAACCCAACAAACCAGTTTAGTGCCCGCATGTTTGCCCATGCGGTGGGAATTCCTGAAGATCCCGCAACCGGAAGCGCCAATGGTTGTTTTGCCGCATATCTGGCGCATTACGATGATTCGCCCAGGTTAGGGAGTACGGAGTACGGAATGCAGGAGACCGAAGGCAGCGGTCAGAAAACAACTTCCCTCCCATCCGATACCCAGTCCCCCTCTCCCCTCTCCCCTTTCCCCCCTTCCTATCTAATGGAGGCACGGGTAGAACAGGGTTACGAAATTGGCAGACCTTCTTTACTCCTGTTGAGGGCGCAGAAAACGGAAGAAAAGATTGATGTTTTTGTCGGTGGCAAGGTGATATTGGTTGCCCGTGGAGAGTTTGTTTAGGGAGCTAAAATAAGATTACAGAACGTTGAGTTTTCCATAGAAACAGAACAGTTATTCGGAGTGGTGTTTTGCATTCGTGTAAGAAGTAATAGTGACGCAATCGCAAAACCGCCCTGGATTTCAAAAACTCCGCTCAAAGGTCAATTTTTGTTCCACAGCAGTTGATGTTCAAAACTTAAAAATTACTTAAGGAGTTTATGAAATTGAGGGTGCCTGGAGCATTCCCCTGGTAAAGAATTGCTCATGGATTAAGGAACGCTTTTTCTTTAACCTGATCGAAAAAATCGGAAAAAATAAGATCCAAAGTTGCGATCAGGATGTTTAATAACGGGAACTCTACATCAATAGTGAAAGATTGAGTTCCTTCACTTTTTTAAACCTCAAAAATCTTGTCCCCAAATCATAATTTGGATCGGTCTTTGTCTGTCCAAAAAGACAAAGATTAGGGACGTATGGGCGCGATCGCAAAAGAATTCACTCGTTTGTCAAGAAGGGCTACGAATGCAACAGGCTGATTGGATTGTGATTGAAACAACGGAAGACAGGTTTAACCCAGCTCAACAGCACCACAAGGAAACCGTCTTTACTCTAAGCAATGGGTATCTTGGAACCCGTGGTTCGTTTGAGGAGGGCTACCTGGGCGATCGCCCCGCCACCTTGATCCACGGGGTTTATGACGATGTACCCACGGTATTTACTGAACTGGCAAACTGCCCCAACTGGCTACCACTCACGATCTCAGTAGGTGGTGAGCGGTTTCGCCTCGATCAGGGTACCATTTTGAGCTATAAGCGCTGGCTCGACCTGCAACGTGGAGAATTGAGCCGTTACGTCCGCTGGCAAAGTCCTTCTGGTTATACCCTGGAGTTTCGCTTTGACCGCTTCGTGAGTCTGGCAGATGAACACGTCCTCGCCCTCCGCTGCCAGGTTACTTCCATTGACTACACGGGACCCGTGGAAGTCCACACCAGTCTCAACGCCTATTCCGACAACCAGGGCTTTATGCATTGGGACTCGGTAGACCAGGGAGGGGGCGACCATGCCATCTGGCTGCATGTCCGCAGTCGCCACAGCAAAATTGATGTTGGGATGGCGGCACGGCTTACCCTATCAGGGGTGGAAGCTGAGAACACCATTGCTATGGGGTTCCAGGGTTACCCCACCCTGGTGACACAGTTTTCCGTCGTACCGGAACAGACGGCTTATCTGGAAAAGGTGGTCACCGTCTACACCTCCCGTGATGTCGGTGAGCCAGTATTGATGGCACAGGATAAACTGGCAAACCTGGCGGACTACAAAATTCTGCTGGCTGACCACGAAGCCGCCTGGGCAGAGGTCTGGGAGATAAACGATATTGTTATTGAAGGAGATCTGACGGCTCAACTGGCAGTCCGCTTCAACCTGTTTCAACTGCTGGCGGTTGCCCCCCGCCACGATCGACGGGTCAGTATCCCAGCAAAAACCCTGTCTGGCTTTGCCTATCGCGGTCACATCTTCTGGGATACGGAAATTTTCATTCTGCCCTGTCTCACCTATACCCAGCCTGAACTGGCACGGAACCTGCTCACCTACCGCTATCACACGCTGGCAGGGGCACGTCGCAAGGCAAAGGCAGCGGGCTATGAGGGTGCCATGTACGTCTGGGAGAGTGCCGATACGGGAGATGAAGTCACCCCTAGCTGGGTACCCACTCCGACGGGTGAGGATCTGGTGCGGATCTGGTGTGGGGATATTGAGCTACACATCAGCACCGATGTCGCCTATGCCACCTGGCATTACTGGCAGGCAACCGGCGATGATGAATGGATGAGGGATTACGGTGCAGAAATGATCCTGGATACAGCGGTATTCTGGGGCAGTCGGGCAGAGTGGAACAACGATCGCCACTGCTACGAAATCAATCATGTCATCGGTCCCGACGAGTTCCATGAGCGGGTTGACAATAACGCCTTTACCAATGCCATGATGCGCTGGCACCTGAGAACCGCGCTGAAGGTGCTGGACTGGCTGGAGCAGAGCGATCGCGAACAAGCCACCGATCTGCAACAACGCCTGCATCTAACGAGCGATCGCCGCCAGCACTGGCAGGATATCATCGACAAAATCTGGATTGCCCAGGACTCCACCGGGTTAATTGAGCAGTTCCAGGGCTTTTTTGACCTGGAAGACATTGACCTGGCAGCTTACGAGCCGCGTACCCGCTCCATGCAGGCAATTCTAGGTATTGAAGGAGCCAACAGCCGCCAGGTGTTGAAGCAGCCTGACGTGGTGATGATGTTCTACCTGCTACGGCAGGGCATCTTCACCCAGCCCACAGAAGACGACTTCTCCCGTCAAGCCTTACAAACTAACTGGGACTACTACGTTCCTCGCACCGACCATACCTATGGTTCCTCCCTCGGTCCTGCTGTCCACGCCATCATGGCTTGCGAACTGGACAAACCGGCAGAGGCTTATGAACACTTCACGCGGGCAGCTTTAGTCGATCTATCCGATGTCCGTGGCAATGCCCATGAAGGGATTCACGCTGCGTCTACAGGTGGCACCTGGCAGGCAGTCGTCTTTGGCTTTGGTGGTATCCATTTGACTGAAAACGGACCCGTTGCCAAACCCCGCCTTCCCGAAGGTTGGACTCGCCTCAAGTTCAAGTTTGTCTGGCGCGGAAAAGTCTACCAATTTGACCTGCGCCAACAGGGATCCACCACCATCTGGAAACGCAGCCAGCCAGAGGCTTTCTCCCCCACTCCCCCACTCCCCCACTCCACTCCCCCACTCCCCCTCCAGGCTGTCATCTTCGACCTGGACGGCGTTCTCACCGACACCTCAGAGTTTCATTATCTGGCTTGGAAGCGGCTGGCACAGGAGGAGGGCATTCCCTTCAATCGCAAAGCGAACGAAGCCCTGCGGGGGGTTTCCCGACGTGACTCGTTGCTGTATCTGCTCAAAGGGCATTCTGTGACGGAGGCTCAGCTCCAGGAAATGATGGCACGGAAGAACGGCTATTACCTGGAGTTGATTCGCACCATTACCCCCGAGCATCTGCTCCCCGGTGTGCCGGAACTGCTGGATGAACTGCATGCTGCTGGAATTAAGATTGCGCTGGGGTCTGCCAGCAAGAATGCGCGGGAAGTGCTGGAACGGTTGGGAATTCTGCATCGCATGGACGCGATCGCCGATGGACTGAGTGTCACTCACTCCAAACCCGCCCCCGATGTCTTCCTTTATGCCGCTAAAGAGCTAAACCTCCATCCTATGAGTTGCGTGGTGGTTGAGGATGCTACCGCCGGAATTGAGGCTGCCCTTAAAGCGGGAATGTGGGCGATCGGGTTGGGTCCTGTGGAGCGGGTAGGGGATGCCCATCTAATTCTGCCCAACTTGCAGGGTGCCCACTGGGTCAATTGGCTAGAAAAGTTAGCCGAACTCAATCAAAAAGCACCCAGGGAGTTGATTCTGCAAGGATCAACCATGCTGTAACTGGAAACCTAACCGCCAGAGGGGGCGATCGCGCGTGAATGATACCGCGATCGCCCCTGAATCATCCTTCTTTCCCATTCTTCTCAATGGAAGTTGTAGCCATCGTGTAAAAAAGCACGCTGTCGAAAACACAGAATCGCTAAAAACGTTTTTGGACAGGATGTTCAGGATTCTTTCAGAAGGGATATGAATGATCCAGATTAGGGTTGACCCCAAGCAGGATTGCAAATTACCTGGCATCAGGCATTAACTGGAACTATTCTCACGCTGTTAATCGAGATGGGCTACAGTTTGCAGAGCGATCGCAAAACCCAGGCAGGCTTAGAGGTTCATGCTTAACTCGATGACAATCTCTATCCCTGGCATTCAAGTCATCGATGAACAATATTTATCTATATTCATCAACATGCAAAACCGTCAATAGCGAGAACTAGTAGAGCAACCCAAAAGTTATGCAACGTAGGTTGGGTTGAGCGGTAGCGAAACCCAACACTTTCAACAGATCGGTGTTGCAAAATTAAATACTCACTGTACTAGCGTTGAGATTTAAAGCAGTTTCGAGGGTTTCAAGATGGCAATCAATATTCGCATCGGTAATGGTTATGATATCCACCGTTTGGTTCCGGAGCGATCGCTGATCCTGGGCGGTGTGAATATTCCCCATGAATTGGGTTTACTGGGACATAGCGATGCTGATGTGCTGACCCATGCCATTATGGATGCCATGCTAGGGGCGTTGAGCCTGGGCGATATTGGGCTGTACTTCCCGCCCTCAGACCCGCAGTGGAAAGGGGCAGATAGCCTGGAACTATTGGCTCAGGTGAACCAATTAATCCAGGATAAAGGCTGGCAGGTGGGCAATATTGATTCAGTGATTGTGGCAGAGCGTCCCAAGTTGAAGCCTCACATTGCGGCAATGCGCGATCGTCTGGCAAGCGTTCTCAAGCTCCAGCCTGACCAGGTGGGTGTTAAAGCGACTACCAACGAAAAATTAGACGCAACGGGACGGGAAGAGGGCATGGCTGCCTATGCAGTCGTCCTGCTGCAAATGAAAGAGTCCTGATCCCAAGATTTTTCTTTACTCCTCTGTCACCCGGTAGCCCGGCAGGGAACACCGAATTTGAGTTAAAACCTCTCCTTGGTCGGCATCTTCTGAGCCGGTAATACTCGCATGAATAGGCACCACTTCCAAACGTCCTTGCATGGATTGCAGCAAAATTTGGACGATCAGTAGATTTAACCCCGGTGATGGCAGTGGTGGATTGGTGGCTGTTTCTGGCTGGAAGGTTTCTGGCTGCAATAGGTTAACCGGTTCAGTGCGGGCGGCAAGGGGGCACGAGTCATTAATCCAGATGTGAACATCCCCCAATTCTGCTGAAAGCTTTGCAGAAACAGTAATACTCTCTTCGGGCAGTCGTAAAATGGCTGACTCCACCAGATGCAGTAAGATCTGGCGGAACCTGAAGTGATCGACCTGCACATAAATGTCTGGGTCTGGGGGCTGCATGTGTAGTCCGACATTGCGGTCTTTTGCCAGAAGCTGGGTCAGATTGTAGACTTCCTGGAAAATCTGGGTCAGGGGAATCGGTTGAATCGTTAACTGAGTAGTGCCGTGTTGGACTCGGGCAGCATCTACCACCCTGTCCAGTACTTCAACCATTTTGCGGGCGGAGGTATGTGCCTGGGCAAGGAATTCTCGCTCCTCCTCTGGACTGTCGCAGAGGTCGGACAGAATCAGTTGGTGCATGCCGATGAGACCATTCAGCGGCGATCTCAGTTCATGGGACGTGCGTGCCAGATAACCGGACTTAAACTGGCTCATTTCGGTTGCCATCTGGTATGCCAGTTGAAGTTGCTTCACCGGGTCCAAGGAAGCATTGGTCAGGGGCGTTTCAACCAGCGCCGCCGATTTTGGTTTCCGTTTTCTGATGGTCTGCTGCCACAGGCGATCGCAGACTACCCCCAACCCAAAAGCTATCCCCATCCATACCAGGTTTGTCCAATTCATGAACCCAATTCCAATCCCTACTGAACTGTTGTACCCAAATTCTCGGTGAAAGCCCTCATTCAGAGAATTCCAAGAAACCTAAGGTGCTTGTTCTATCGGTAGGACAGCCTGCCACCTTAGAACGTTCAACGGAACACTAGCTGTACCGCCCCCTGCCTGAGGATCTCCCACCCTGCGCCCGTCCAACGGATGACGGATGACGGGATGCCTGAGCCTCCCTTGGCACCCATTTTGTCAGGTGACAAACCTTCCAGGGCTTCCAGTTCAGAAGCGAACAAAGTCAACACCTGGGGAAATTGCTGCTCGATTTCAGGCATGGTTAACAAAGGAGACTGACCAGAGAGATTGACACTGGTGGTTGCCAGGGGTCCCGTATGGCTCAGAATTGTGCGAGCTACTGCCCGGTCTGGCACCCGCACCCCAATCGTGCCTGGATCTTTAGGATTCATAGCCGCCGGAACGCGATCGCTGGCAGGCAAAACCAGGGTCAACGCTCCCGGCAGATATTTATCAGCTACCTGCTGCCAGATCTGTCGTTCCTCTGGGCTACCAGTCACATAGGGCCAAAGATCGGCAATTGTGGCTGCCATCAATATCAAGGGCTTATCCAGGCTGCGTTGCTTTGCCTCAAAGATCAGTTCTGCCCGGTCAGGACGAGCCGCTAAAGCAGGCACCGTATCCGTTGGAAAACTGATCAGATATTCGCCAGAGCGGCTCTTTTTTACCAGTTCATCCAGAGATACTTGAGTCATTTGGAGGGGAATGGGGGTGAGGGGGTGAGGGGTGGGTCTAGCTTACTGCTCTGAAGGCGGCTGTAGTGGTAGCCGGATATAGAATGTACTGCCTTTGCTAGGGAGGCTCTCTGCCCAGATTTTGCCATCATGCTGCTCGACAATATTGCGGCAGATGGAAAGCCCTAGCCCCGTGCCTCCTTTTTTGCGAGAGTCGGAGGCATCCACCTGTTGAAACCGCTCGAAAATGGTTTGTAGCTTGTCCCCAGGAATGCCGCGCCCTTCGTCTTGGACGGTAATCAGGAGGGAGGGAGTAGAGGGGGGAAGAGGGGAGGAGGGGAGGAGGGGAGGAGGGCATCCCCCCATATCCCCATCCCCATTCGCCACTTCCGCCCTTAACCACACCGTTCCCCCCGGTTCCGAGAATTTAATCGCATTACTGAGCAGGTTGGTCAGGGTTTGCAGGAGGCGATCGCTATCTGCCCACAGGTCCACATTTAGCGGGCGCGTGACCAGGGTAATGCTTGCCTGATCTGCCATGCCTTGCATGACTTCCGTTGCCTGGATGAACAGATCCGCTGCATTGCACAGGGCTTTTTGCATCGTCATCTTACCTGACTTCATTCGTTCCAGATCCAGGATGTCGTTAATCAGGCGGATCAGACGCTCGGCGTTGGTGGTGGCGATATTTAGAACGTTGAGTCCTTGCTCGGTGAGGTCGCCCAGTTTACCGGCACTCAGAATATCCAGTGCCCCCATCATGGAGGTGAGGGGCGTTTTCAGTTCGTGACTGACCAGGGAGATGAATTCATTTTCCAGGCGCTTGCGCTCCGTGATGTCGGTGATGATGTTGAGGGTGCATTCAATGCTGTCCAGTTCGATCAGTTCAATACAGAACAATACGGCTCGGACTTCGCCTGATTTGGTGCGAAATTCACATTCCTGGTTAAAGAGGGTTCCGGTTTCTCGCAATTCCTGGACTGCCTGGTTGTAAATTACCGGCTCAACTCCCAGACTCAGTTCGGCGGCAGTATGCCTAATCATTTCCTGCCAGGTATAGCCGCTAAGGCGTAAGAAGCTGGGGTTGACATCGATAAAGCGTCCTTCGGCAACAGAGGTAATGGCAATGGGCGCAGGGCTGGAGCGAAAGGCTTTGGTAAATTTCTCCTGGGCTTGCTGCCGTTCGCGGATCTCCTGTTGGAGTTGGAGGTTTTGTGCCTGAAGCTGCTTTTGCAGGTTGCGAATGGTGAGGTGGGTTTCAATCCGGGCTAACACCTCTTCTAGATGGAAGGGCTTGGTGATATAGTCAACTCCGCCAACGGAAAAGGCTTTGACCTTATCCAGTACGTCTTCCAGGGCACTAATGAAAATGACGGGAATATCGCGGGTGCGATCGCTCGTTTTCAACTGTTGGCAGACTTCGTAGCCATTCATTTCAGGCATATTAATGTCGAGCAAGATCAGGTCTGGCGGAACCACTTGCGCCCCCCGCAGTCCGGTGCTTCCTTTGGTGACACTGCGAACCTTATACCCCTGATCGGTAAGCATGGCAGACAATAGATTGAGATTGTCTGGGGTATCGTCGATGACCAAAATATCCGCTCTGGGGAAGGATGTTGGCATAGACATTGCAGGATCAGGGGATAGCGAATCCATCATCTTTCGTTACTATTTTTTGAAGAAATCGTGCCAATTGCAGAAAAGCGCCTATATATTTAAAGGTCGTTCTTTCCACCCCGGTAACTAAGGCTGTGTCCATTCCACCATTTCCCGCCATTCCCACATTCCCTGAATGTAACCATCCGATTGTCAAATCCCTGGCTCACTATAGCGATCAGGAATTGCTGACGTTGTTTCAGCGCCATCCCGACTCTGGACAATATTTTGCCACTATCTTTTGCCGCTACAGTCCCATGATCTATACGCTGATCCGCCACTCAGCGAGATCGCCCGTCCAGGCAGACTACCTGTTTGCGACGACCTGGCGGCATATTTTTCACGAACTGGGCGGGCTGGATCTGCGGAGTGGTGAAAGTGCGGGGATGACCTTGCAAAGCTGGCTGCTGAATGTCACAGCGATTTGCATCAATCGTTCTGACTTGCCACCAGTAGAAGCGATTCACTATGACTTGAAGGCAGCTTCCCCGCCGCTCTGGTGTTATATCGAGCGGGCACTGGATCAGCTCTCACCAACCCTGAGATTAATTGTTTTGATGGCGCAAACGTTTAACTGGAGCGAGACGCGCATTTCTGCTTATCTGCGGGCGGAAGGGGAAGTCATGGCTCCGGCAGAAGTGAGGGCGAAATTGCAGGAAGCGTATCGGCAACTGGAAGCGGTTCTGCCAGAGGATGTGCAGACAATTTATCTGGTTAGTGGTTTTGGCAGTGGTGGCAGGCAACTGGATGTTGATGCGGCGGAGAATAGAGCGTAGGGCGAGTGATGGGGGGATGGGTTTTTTTGACAGTTGTGATCGGGTAGGGAGGGCGTGATGGATTGGCAGCAAGGAACCGGGCAAGGTTGGAGAAGGGCATTAATGAGCCATCGGTTAAGGGCGATCGCTCTGGGGTTGGCAGTGTTGCCTCCGTTTGTCGTGGGTAGCCCATCGGGGTTGATGCAACCTGCTAGGGCTTCTGATCTGAATGAACAATTAACGGTGCGCCTGAACAATGGCACCTATGGTCGTTCTCGGAATACCGCTGACAGTCTGTTGCGGGTGGGCAAAACCCAGGAAAGGGATGGGTTTCTACCGGGGGCGGTTGATTCCTGGCAAAAGGCACTGAAAATTTACCAGGAAATTGGCGATCGGGAGGCGGAAACCCTCACCTATGGTTACTTAGCATTTGCCTATGCCCGTTTGGGACAGTACGCTGCCTTTGAAGATGCGATGCGACGCTGGTTGGCAAATTCCCGCGATCGCCAGGATTTTCAAACTCAAATTTACGCCCTCAACAGTTTGGGACGAAACTTGCAACCACGCGGGGGCATTGCTGGGGCAGAAGAGCTATTTGCCGATGCGGTCGCAATTTCCAATAGCATCCGGAGTCTGGATGGGCAGGCGGTTTCCTACGAAAGCATTGGCTTACTGGCATTGGGTACGGGCAATTACGAGCGTGCTGCCCAATCGTTTCAGCAATCGCTGGCAGCCAGTCGCAAGTCGGGGGATACGGTCGCGCAGGCAACCACCCTGAACCACCTGGGGGATGTTTACCGAATTACGGGATACTATGCCGAATCGATGCGATACTACGCTCTGGCTTTTCGGCTGGCGGATATGAACCGCGATCGGTCCAACCAGTACCGGGCAATTGATGGCATGGTCACGGCTTACAATGCTGCTGGCTCTTACCAACAGTCCGTTCGGATGCTGAACGAGCGGTTGGGGATCGCCCGCACCCAGGAAAATCTGCGTCAAGAGCTAACTTCTCTCCATGCCCTGGCACAGGTTTACCAGCAGACCGGTGACAAGTCCCAGGCGGTGGCTTCCTATGAGCGGGCAATCGCGATCGCCCGTGCGTTGCAAGACTACAACCAGGAAGCAATTTTGACCCAGCGGTTGATTAACCTGACGGACGATGGCAACCGTTGACTACCAGACTGAAACCGGCAGTTTGTTCTGTGGAGATTCCCTCCAATGGCTACCCACCCTTGCTGATGCGTCCGTTGACCTCGTTTTTGCCGATCCTCCCTACAACCTGAAGAAGGCGGAATGGGATACTTTTGAGTCCCAGGAAGCCTACATTGCCTGGTCGCTTCAGTGGATTGAGGAAGCTGCCAGAGTTTTAAAGCCTGCTGGATCCCTCTATATCATGGGTTTTTCGGAGATACTGGCAGATCTGAAACACCCTTGCAGCCGTTATTTCAAAGAATGTCGCTGGCTGATCTGGCATTACAAAAATAAAGCCAACCTGGGCAATGACTGGGGGCGATCGCATGAAAGCATTTTGCACTTCCGCAAAACTGCCAGCACCAAAATTAACATTGATCGAATTCGGATTCCCTACGGCAACCATACCCTCAAGTATCCTTCCCATCCCCAGGCGGCGACCAGCCAGTACGGGAATGGTGCCGGACGAAAAAACTGGACTCCCCATCCCAACGGAGCCAAGCCCAAGGATGTGATTGAAATTCCCACCACCTGCAACGGGATGCAGGAAAAGACCCGACACCCGACTCAAAAACCCGAAGCACTGATCCGCAAGCTTGTATTTGCCGCCTCTGACCAGAACGATATAGTTCTGGATCCCTTCTCTGGCTCTGGAACCACTCTGGTAGTGGCGGAACAGTCCGGGCGCAGGTGGTTAGGATGCGAAATCAATCCAGAGTATAACCAGTGGGCGATCGCCCGCCTGCAAACCACCCCCCACTTGAGCGATGCGGAGTGGGTTCTGAGCGATCGCAAAAACGAAGAGCGGCGTAAGCGCATCCGGTAGCCCATCCCCCACCCCCCACCCCCCTTATCCCCTATCTCCCCATCCCATGAAGCCACTTTCTTCCCTCCCCGCCTGGAATCTGCCGAATGGTACTTTTTCCTGGGGGCAACGAACTTACCTGATGGGCGTTTTGAATGTCACCCCGGACAGCTTCAGTGATGGGGGACAATTTGATCGCGTAGAGACTGCCCTGGCGCAAGCTCGATACCTGGTTGAGTCGGGAACCGACCTTTTGGATGTGGGGGGACAGTCTACTCGTCCCAATGCGGCTGAGGTATCCCTGGAAGAAGAACTGCGCCGCGTAGTTCCGGTGATTGCAGCAATTCGACAAACCCTGCCGACACCCATTTCAATTGATACCACCCGCTCAGAGGTTGCCCAAGCCGCGATCGCCGCTGGAGCTGATATTGTCAACGATATTTCGGGTGCAACCTACGATTCTGACATGCTGCCAGTGGTAGCAAAACTGGGGGTACCCATCATCCTGATGCATAGGCGAGGTAAGCCCCAAACCATGCAGCAACTCACCGATTATCAAGATTTGATGGGTGAAATCATTACCTTTCTGCAAGCACGGGTGGAAGCAGCGATCGCAGCGGGGATTGATCCTGCCCTGATTGCGATCGACCCTGGGATTGGGTTTGCCAAAACCTACAGTCAAAACCTGGAAATTTTGCGGCGATTGCCAGAGTTCCAGTCCCTCGGTTGCCCCATCCTGGTTGGTCCCTCACGCAAAAGCTTTATTGGGCATATTCTGGATCAGCCCAATCCTAAAGAACGAGTCTGGGGAACGGCGGCAGCCTGTTGTGCCGCGATCTCAGGGTCCGCTGACATCATCCGAGTCCACGACATCCGCGAAATGAGAGATGTGTGCCGGGTTGCTGATGCAATCTGGCGGCGTTAATTGACGATGTTAATTGGCGGCGGCTTCCTCCTGCTCCCTCATAGCCTTGAGCAGAGTTGCCAGCACCCGATCTTCTGAAGAGTTCACCCGTTTGTCGAGCATGGCAATACTCACTGCCTTGGGCAAAGCTACCGCCGCCACATCAGCGTCTAACCCGCTCATCAGGTCATCCAAGGACTGGGGGACTTTCAACGCAGATCGAATCCCCATCAGGGTCAACTCATCCAATCCAATCATCTGTAATTGGGGACAGATGACAGTCCAGTCTATGGGTTCTCCCGGATTGCCAATCTGGATCAAATACGCCAGCAGGCGATGCATTTTGCTTTGCTGCTGGGGCGTAAACTTTGCAGCAGTCGTTGAAAGTAAATCGGCTTCCGAATCCGCCTGGTTAAGGTTACACAGGATTTGCTGCCAATCTCTAGGGTCACAGGCTTCTGGCTTATCCACAGTCAGAGAAATTTGAATTTTGTCAGCCCCAGAATCTAACTGAGTTACCTGAGCATTAACACCCAGAAAACCAAGCCAGTGAGAAACCGTAGAAACTAGAGTTGCACGGGTCGCCCGACTGTTTGCTAACAGCCGCAGTTGGGTCTGCACCATTGGGCGCACAATTTGCGTAAGCATAGGTAGCCCGAAGATTAATAGCCTGAATCTCTAATCTAGCCCCTAGAATATCTAACTTTCTAAGGTTCTGATAGAAACTTTAGCGATTCCCTAACAATCAACCAATCCCCCTTCCCCTTTCTCCCTACTGTCAACTCAAAACTCAAAACCCTTCACTCTTGTGATCTAATTGTGCCGTCTTCGCCGATCGCGAGTAGGATATTGGCGACAGTCTAGCCTCGATCGTCCAATGGAAGTACTAACGCACTCTGAGACTCTGGCTCATCAGGAAGGATTGCAGCAGGTTTCTCAACAGTTGCAGGATTTTTTGTTATCGCTGCCCCAGGGAATTCCATTTCAAGTCCAGTGTGTGGTTAAGCGGGGCAACCTGATGGTTTTGAGCCAGCACACCCCCGATGAGCAGCCTGGTGAGCAATCTCTGTTCGAGGCACTGGAGCAGGCAATTCAAGTCTTTGCGCCGGGATGGGTCGAAACCGTGTTTGGGACTAGCACCATTCCTCACAACGCCCAGGTAAAACTGTATCTCAGGCGGTTGGGGCAAAAACAGCCCTATGCGGTTCACACCTTCAAACTGGCTTCAGTAGATTCATCGGAATCGGAGCAGTTTGAGCAGGCTGCAATGGACGCTGACACAATCGCGTTATCCCCTGAGGACCCGAAGTATCTGGAAGAACCACTGGATCGCCAGGGAGAAGCCGTTGATCTAGATCATCTACTGGTTTTGGACCCCGACTCTGACTCAGAAGAGGCTTCGCTGGTTACGGATACACTCGACTCGGAAAAATCCGTGCCGGAGGTTGAGGAGCCAGCCGAGCGATCGCAATGGATCCTTTGGGGCGCGGCGGCAGTGGGGGTCAGTATTGTCTCTTTTATCGCTGGAATTTTGATCGTTTCTCGCCCCTGTCTCATCCAGCAATGTGAGCCATTTGAGGCGGCTGAGGCAACCAGTCAAGATGCAACCCGGATCCTGGGGCAGGCAACCTCAGAACAGGATTTGCGGCAGGCCCAGGAGAAGCTAAAAGCGGCAAGTCAACGGTTGAGCAAAATTCCCCTCTGGTCTGGGCAATATAAGGCGGCTCAGGCGATCCTACAGACTGACCAGGCTCAAATGGGTCAGATAGATACGATCCTGGCTGCGGAAAGCAAAGCGGATGAAGCAATCCAAAAAGGACGGTCTTTACCCCATTCGGTGACTGAGTGGCAAAATATCCAGTCGCTTTGGAGGAGCGCGATCGCCCAACTTGAATCCATCCCCCAGACAACGCCACTCCATCCCTTTACCCAAAAGCGTTTGACCATCTATCGAGAAAATCTGCTGATGGTCGAGCAATACCTGATGGCGGAACGGCAGGCTCAGAAAAAGCTGGCAGCAGCTAAATCCACCGCAAGTATTGCCCTGACACGGCAGGGGGTTGCCCAATCCATTGAAAACTGGCAACAGGTGCAGGTAACCTGGCAGGTCGCAATCGATGCTTTGAAGCAGATTCCCAACACAACGACTAGCTTTACCCCCTCCCAGGGATTGCTGGCAGATTACGGCACCAAACTGGCGATTGCCCGCGATCGCATCAGCCGGGAACAGCGTGCCCAAACTGCCTATCAACAGGCAGTGGCTCTGAGTCAAAAAGCGGAAAGGTTTCAGCAGCAAAGCCAGTGGACTCTAGCAGTCACCAACTGGCGCAGTGCGCTCAACCAAATTGAGCAAATTTCCGAAAATACAGCTTTCTACGACCCGGCACAAAAGCTGATTCCTACCTATAGCACCTCGTTGCAGCAGGCAGAAACCCAACTCAGAACAGTGGTTGCTCAACAAAAGCTGCGCGATGACCTGAATCGCATTTGCTCCGGTTCTCCCAGAACTTGTACCTATTTGGTTCTGGGCAATAGCATTCGGGTACAGTTTACGCCTGCCTATGAAAACGCCTTAAAGCAAGCATTTTCTGCGGGTCAGTCAGGCAATTATGGGGTGTTAGGCGGTGCCGTTAACCACGTCGATACTCTCCAGTCAGCCCTTCAAACGATTTCTAACAACTCAGGACTGGCGATCGAAGTCTACAATGCTGGCGGTACTGAGATGGTTGGCTCTTTTAACCCCACCAGTTAAGCCTGAGCCAGTCCATGCTATTTTGAATAAGCCCATGCTTCAGAGACCATGATTGAGTCAAGTGATACAATGAGTGTCAGTCTGGTATACACCAGATGAGTTGTAGTGTCGCGATGTTTTTATCGTGAACTATGCCGGGATGTGGCGCAGCTTGGTAGCGCACTTCGTTCGGGACGAAGGGGCCGCTGGTTCGAATCCAGTCATCCCGATTTATCAATTTGTCGAATTGTCCGTTAAAGAGCTATTTAAAATTGACAAATAGCTCTTGTCAAAGATTTATGCTGACCAACGTTTTTTTGAAGATTTTCAGGTGTTGTCCTAAAGGTCTTTTTCCAGGTCTGGAAAAATCAGTTTTAAATAGTTATAGGGGAAGAATAATTGCAAGCTTTATTTGGCTTCAGGAGCCATGCCTATAAAAAGACAGTCACCTAACCTGGGTGTCGTCTCGAACGAAGTGCGCCTTTTTATCCACCAATTATGTTCTCTTCTACCCATCGTTAGCCAAAGAATCGCTTGAGACCTGAATCTCTGAGTGTTTGCAGCGCTTCCAGCCGAGTGTCTTTCTAACGATATCAAGCTAAAAAGTCGATTGCGACTTTCATACGATGAGTACTCCTTAGCGCGAGACCCGCCACCTGAGATTGATCCGCTTTTGTAGACAATAACTCAAGCAACAGATGATTTTAGTCTAGATGCATCATGGTACCTCTGTTCAAACTCAACGGGAGAAAGATAGTTGAGGGTTGAATGTTTGCGGTGTTGGTTGTAAAACCCTTCAATCCAAGTGGCAACTTCGACCTGTAACTGAGCCGATTGCAGACCTCCATTTTAGAGACCAACTCTGTTTTCAAGGTAGAGAAGAAGCTTTCAGCGACCGCGTTGTCCCAGCAGTTGCCTCGACGGGACATACTGCACGTCAGCCCCCGAGCGGAGAGCACCTGACGATAAGCATGGCTGGTGTACTGGCATCCCTGGTCAGAGTGAACCAGTAACCCCGTTGGATGGGGGAGGCGATGGCCAAACGCCCGTTGTAAGGCTTCGAGTACCAGATTTGTCTGGAGATGGTCGGCTAACACCCACCCCACGACTCGCCGAGAGAACAGGTCAATCCAAACCGCCAGATAGCGCCACCCTTCCGTAGTGGGTAAGTACGTAATGTCTCCGACCCAGACTTGGTCCGGATGGTCTACTGTAAACTGACGGTTGAGGTGATTGGGAGCCGCCGGTGTCTCCGGGGTTGAGGCTTGCCGACTCCGCTTGGGACGAGGTCGAGCAACGAGACCCTGTTGCTGCATCAATCGAATCACCCGTTTGCGACTGACAGCCCACCCTTGCTGGACCAGTTGAACGGTAATGCGGGGAGATCCGTAACTTTGATGGGATTGCTCAAAAATATCCGTCACCCTCTGGGCCAGGATGCGTTCTTGCAGTTGGCGTTGGCTGGGTTTGAGCGCCAACCAACGGTAAAACCCACTGCGGCTGACCTTGAGCCATCGACCCATCCACTGGACGGGGTAGTTCACCTTCTCTGCGGCGATCAATTCGTACCGTTCACCGACAGATCCCGAGCAAAGAAGGCAGCTGCCTTTTTTAAGAAATCTCGCTCCATTTCCAACTGCTTCACCTGCCGTCGCAGTTGCACCAATTCTTGACGCTCATCACGGCTTAAAGCCCCGGACAATTTAGCCGCAGTATTTCCCTGGCTCTCACGGACCCAACGGCTGAGGCTACTCTCCGCAATCCCTAAATTACGAGCGACTTGTCGAACCGATTGCTTTGTGCTTACAACAATTTTGACTGCTTCCGCTTTTTGCTGATCTGTATATTCCTTGCGGATTTTCTGACTCATGGAACCCTCCTAGTTCTAGGGTACTCTTATTCAGATGTCCACTAAACCGGATCAATCTCAATGCGTAATTTTGTTGGGGTCGCGCCATTCCTCAATGCATTCGGCAATCCCTTGGCAAACTTGCATCTGGTGTTCGGCTTGTCGAGCCAGTAAAATCCCCGCATCGGAACTCAATTCCAGGTCGGCAAAACGAACGACTAGAGACCGATGTGAATAAAAATCGTAGGGCAGGTCTGAATCACACTCTGTCATGGCAGAATAGGAGCACTAAAAATTCTAGAGAGCTTGATTCTATTCTGTTTCAAGCTCTTTTTCTTATCCTTCTTTTGCCCCTTCGTGAATAATCCAGGTTAGAAGGTATGGCGTTAGGATTTACCCAATGGTTGGTACTACGACGCTACATCAAACATGTGGGTTGGTGGGTTGTGGCAACTGGAATTGGTGCGATTATTGCATGGCTGATTGGCTTGAAAGTCATAGTCATGCTGACCCTGATTTTCTTTGATGGGGTAGCGACTGAACCAACACCGTTTGCGCTATTGAAGGCAGTTTTTTTTCTGGGAGCCTGGGTGGGGGCAGTATTGGGACTTGCTCAGTGGTTTGTACTCAGAACCCATGTTCGTAAAGGGATTACGTGGGTGGCTGCCAATGCATTAGCCTGGGGGGTAGCACTGCCGATAGCCTTGATGGGAGCAACCCTGGCGCAACCGGGAGAATTCACAATTCAAACAGCACTGATTGGAGTTGCCACAGGAGCCACAACCGGCGTGGTCGTTGGAGTAATTACAGGAATTACATTATTTTGGCTCTTAAAACCTCGGTTACAGAGACATTACTGAGCATTGCATTGCCCCTACCAGACACCGACCACGCCGTTGAAACATCACCAGAGTGTTGAACCCTGTGGAAGATGGATTTCCTCACAAGTTCCTCAAATTTGAGATCTACTTTAAATGGTGAACCTGAAGCGGAGTCCGTCATGGTTTTCCTCAAAGGAATCGTGGTTTGGATCATCATGATAGTTGCGGAAACGCTGCATGGAACGGCTCGTAACCTATGGCTTGCCCCTTATATGGGTGATCTCCCTGCTCGTCAGATTTCGTTTTTCACCGGTTCTATTCTTATCCTGGCGATCGCCACTCTTTTCGTACAGTGGCTCCAGGCATCGCGCGCTCAATTGTTTAGGGTGGGTATACTTTGGGCGCTCCTCACTTTAGCGTTTGAGATTAGTCTGGGGCGATTGATCCTGGGCTATTCGTGGGAGCGCATTCTGGCGGACTACAACCTGTTGCAGGGCGGCTGGATGGCGCTGGGTCTGGTCATTCTGATATTGGCTCCTCTGATCGCTACACAGGTGCGAGGAGTGTTGACCCATCGGAGGCAAAGCGTTTAGTGGAGGAATATTTATATTTTGTTTCAGCAACGCCCGTTTTACTGAATCCCAAGTGGTCGATTTGCATATGTTGGGGGTGGCTGGCGTGTTTAGAGGTGCTTTACTGGCGACATTACACGGTTCGCTGGTGATTTCCAGCCTGCACCAACGCACGACTGAGAGCGAGTCGGAAGTGGCAGGTTATCAATTTGGGCAGCCTTATGTCACCTATAACTTTCTCTCAGGACACTCTGGCTTTCTGGGACGACTGCTGATTCCCTGGCTGGCTATCCGTAATCACCGCACGTTCCACTTTTTGCTGGTCGCTTTACCCACAGTCGTTATCTAGTGTGCCGCTTTAGGGGTCGGTGTGGTGGCATTCAACCTGAATGGCTTTAACTTCAACCATTCCCTCTCTGACAGCCGGGGCGCATTGATTAGAACAGATGCCGATCTGATCAATCGCGCTAATCTGGGGATTCAAGCGCTCCATGCGCCCAATGTCCATCATTTTCCCAATCTGTTGTCTGCTGGAGAGTCGGTACCCGTCGTCATGACAACGGCAGGTTGAGGATCCGTCCTGACAGGGAAAACCTTGTGCGGACTACAGCCCATCCAACCCAAAAGATTCTTTAAGAAGCTTGAAGTCAGGAAAATTAAACATGAGAAAATTACGGCGATTTGCACTTGAGCGAATCGCAAGATTGGGCAGTCGTTCCTTGTCCTTCAAGACCTTGCGCTTCAAAATAACTGGCGATCGCGATTGGTGCCTCAATCTCAAACGACTAACCGTTACTAATGAATTCGTAAGTCCGTGACTACAAAGCTGAAAACACCAATCACTGTAAGATTCCGCCTGGTGGGCTTACACCAGCTATTGTCCTATCAGCGATCGTGGTTGCGTGGAGACGTGCTGGCAGGCATCACCGTAGCTGCCTATCTGATTCCCCAATGCATGGCGTATGGAGAACTGGCAGGGGTTGAACCTGTAGCGGGGTTATGGGCAATTCTGCTGCCGTTAATTTTCTACACGGTGTTTGGGTCATCCCCTCAACTCTCCATTGGTCCAGAATCAACTACGGCTGTCATGACCGCAGCGGCGATCGCTCCACTGGCAGCAGCCGATGGCAGCAACTACGCCAGTTTGGCTGCTCTGTTGGCTCTGGGAGTCGGTTTAGTCTGTTTGATTAGCTATGGTGCCCGATTGGGGTTCCTGGCAGATCTGCTATCAAAACCAATTCTGGTTGGCTATATGGCAGGGGTGGCGGTGATTATGATCGTCGGACAACTCGGCAAAATTAGCGGCATCTCAATCCAGGCAGAGAGCGTGTTGGGAACGGTAGGTGAATTCTTGCACAGGTTGAATCAAGTTCATTTGCCAACGTTGATTTTAGCGGTTCTGGTTTTGTGCTTTTTGTTCATTGTGCAACGTCGTTTTCCCTCTGCCCCGGTTCCATTACTGGCAGTGTTACTCTCCACCGCAGCCGTTGTTCTGTTTGATCTGGATCAACAGGGGGTGGCGGTGGTTGGTGCCATTCCAGCAGGCTTACCAAGCTGGGCTTTGCCCAAGATAGCGGTTCAGGATGTGCCAGCAATGGTTGCTTCTGCGATTGGCATTGCCATTGTGGGCTATTCGGATAATGTGTTGACTGCCCGTGTTTTTGCCACCCGCCATCACTACAAAATTGATGCCAACCAGGAATTACTGGCGTTGGGGATTGCCAACCTGGGCAATGGATTAATGCAGGGTTTTCCGATCAGCAGCAGCGGCAGCCGCACGGCGATAGGTGATTCCCTGGGTAGCAAATCCCAGCTATTTTCACTGGTGGCACTGGTGGTCGTTATCCTGGTTCTGTTGTTTTTACGTCCGTTGCTGGCACTCTTTCCCACGGCGGCTCTAGGGGCAATTGTCATTTTCGCTGCTACCAAACTGATTGAGATTTCCGAGTTTCACAGATTACGCCGATTTAGAGGCAGTGAATTTGCCCTGGCTCTGGCTACACTCGCGGGTGTGTTAATCACCGATATTCTGGTTGGGGTTGCCGTGGCAGTCAGTTTATCGGTCATTGACTTGTTCGCTCGTATCGCTCGCCCTCACGATGCGGTTATGGGTCAGGCTCCAGAGATTCCTGGACTGCACGACATTGAAGATTGGGAAGGAGCCATTACCATTCCAGGTCTGGTGATTTACCGTTACGATGCACCGCTCTGTTTTGCTAACGTGGAAAACTTCAAGCAGCGTGCCCTCCAGGCGATCGCAACTGAAACGGTTCCCGTAGAGTGGTTTGTATTAAACACAGAAGCTATCGCTGAAGTGGATATTACAGCAATTGATACGCTATCAGAACTGATTGATGAATTAGCTAGCCAGGGCATCACATTTGCAATGGCACGAGTCAAACAGGATCTTTATGCCCAACTCAAGCGATCGGGATTGTCGCAAAAAATTGGACGTGATTATATCTATCCAACCTTGCATACAGCGATCGCCGGATTTGAAGCTCGTCATCCACACTCCAGCGATCGCTCAACATAAAAAACTAACGCCTGGATTGGTTCAAGAATAACTGCACGGGAAGCCAGAAATAGCTCCCATCGCCTATTTCAGCCCTATGGGCAGCTTAGTTCTCTGACTCTACAAAGCCACTGTATGCCTCCATCCCGTGCTCACTCAGATCCAATCCCTGGAGTTCCTGATTGGGGGATACGCGAATTCCAATGGTGTACTTCAAACCAACCCAGGCTACTAAAGCAAACAGGGCGGTAAACCCCCCGATCGCAAGAATACCAACGAGCTGAGCAAAAAGCTGCTGCAAGTCCCCACTCAGCAGTAAGCCAATGCCTGGACCAACACCCTCACCATACCAGCTATAAATGTTAGGTCCTACACTGAATAGCCCAACCGCTAACGTTCCCCAGATACCACATACCAGGTGAACCGAAATTGCCCCTACCGGGTCATCTATCCGCAACCGATCCAGCACCGTCACTGAGAAAACCACAATCACCCCAGCCATTAGCCCAATAATGGCAGCGCTGCCGACTGTGACATAGGCACAGGCAGCGGTGATACCAACGAGTCCTGCCAGAATGCCGTTGATGATCATTGATAGATCAGGCTTGCCTAAATAGAGCCAGGACGCGATTGTGGCTCCAATCCCACCCAATGCCGCAGATAGGTTCGTGGTGAGAATAATGTGTCCAATCTGTTCTGGGTTGGCGCTCAGGGTAGAGCCGGGGTTGAAACCAAACCAGCCCAGCCAGAGGATGAGACACCCCAGGGTAGAAATACTCAGGTTGTGGGCAGGCATTGCCACTCCCACCCCTCCGCGATAGCGACCCAAACGCGGCCCCAACAGGATTGCGCCCATCAGTGCTGCCCAGCCGCCAACCGAGTGCACAACCGTCGCTCCGGCAAAATCATAAAAGCCCAGGTTAGATAGCCACCCATTTCCCCAAACCCAGTGCCCGGTAATGGGGTATGTCACTCCAACCAGCAACAGGCTGAAGACAAAAAAAGCGAGAAAGCGAATTCGTTCAGCAACCGCGCCGGAAACGATAGTCGCAGCAGTGCCTGCAAACGCCAGTTGAAAAAAGAACTTGACGCTCAGGGGAATGCTTGCCCAACTGAGGGAGTCAAATACTCCCTGATAGCCAACTCCAGTCGTCGGGCTATTGTCAGCCCCCACCAAAAAGAACCCGCTAGAACCAAAGTAGGGGGTACCATCCCCAAACATAATGCCAAAGCCGATCGCCCAGTAAGCAACCGTGGACAGCGCAAACACAATCAGATTTTTTGCCAGCAGGTTAACGGCATTCTTGCGGCGACAGAAGCCGGTTTCCAGCATACAAAATCCGGCATTCATAAAAAACACCAGGACTCCAGCAAAGATGACCCAGAGGGTATCCAGCACCACCTTGACTTCGACCGGAATGGGGGTTGAAGCAGGCTCTACTGCCCCCCCACTCCAACAAAAGCCAAGCAGGAGAAAGGGGGCGATCGCCCAACCAATCCCCCCCCTCAAAAATTTTTGAAATCCAGGGAATCGTTTCGATTTCAACTTCAAGCGCTTTGGCATAGGTTTTCGGGACCTCGTAACAGGCAAAACACACCAGGGAATTTGAGGATTCATCTTGTACCCAACTGTACGGATGCAAGTGCATTCCAGGATACCGATTTATCGGATTCTTCCTCGGTACTATTATTGGGTAGTACCTCACCCTTTTGAGGGAAATTATTTCGCTATGCAGACTTTTAAGACAAAATCCTTCTGGGATTTTTCTAGTACTCCCAGGCACAAATCTGGATACGTTGACCTAAATATTTAGCTCCTTTTGAACCCTGCATCCATGCTCTACCAACAGCTCTACCCATTCATCAAAACCTATGGCTGACTCACAGAAGCTTGTTCTGATGGTGCAGATGACGAGAATTCAGGGACTCATCTGGCAAACGGTGCTCAAGTCTCAGCAGCTTTCTGTTATCTGGGAAACTCCAGATATAAATTTGTTTGACAGCATTACTCAACTTCAGCAGGCTGGACTTGCTTTACCAGACTTGCTGCTGATTGATGTCCGAATGGATCACTTTAACCCCTACGCCTTCTGTCGCTGGTGTCAGCAAAACCATCCGACCGTCAAGGTGATCTTGACCAACCCTTCTCAAAAGGAAATCCTGCCCTCTGAGCGACAGTGGGCGGTTCATCAGGGTGCATCCGACTTTTTACCAGGGTTTCAACTGGAGAACCTGGTTAGCAGTGTTGCTTTTTCGGTCAAGCGTGTTTTGGATATTTTGGATAGCCATCCATTAAATAATGGCGCGCTGATCTCGGTGCTGCTGTCTATGAAGCGACAGCTAGATGCGCGTTCAGCAGTGCGTTCTCAACTTCAGCCAGATCCCCCGAGGGAACCTAAGAAAAGGGCGATTCCTCTAGACCTGCCTGAAGAGGTACGACTGGAAGTGAATGGTCACTCCCCCTCTGGTTATGAAAAAGACAGTTATTACCTGGGTGAAAATTCCCGTGTCCGTTCCACCAGCAAGCCCAAATTCTTAGAAGAGGGCAGCCCGGTTGAGCCTGAATCGCCACCTGTTCGGCGTTATCGAGGATTGATTTATTAATAAAGCAGTAATTGGTAGGTTCCGGCTTAGACCTCCGAGGTTTTCAAAACCTCGGAGGTCTGGAGGGTTTGAGGTTAACCGACCAGAACCCTATATCCTCAAAAGCATTGTTACTTTACAATATTTAAGGAATTGTAAAGGACAGATAGATGCGAGTTGCGATCGTTGGGGCGGGGCTGGCGGGGTTGGCAGCAGCAGTAGAGCTGGTCGATGCTGGACATGAGGTTGAAATTTTTGAGGCACGCCCCTTTGTCGGAGGAAAGGTCGGTAGCTGGGTCGATGCCGAGGGTAATCACCTGGAGATGGGTCTGCATGTCTTCTTTGGTTGCTACTACAATCTGTTTGACCTGATGAAAAAAGTGGGTGCTTTTCAACACCTGCGGCTAAAGCCGCACACCCATACCTTTGTGAATCGAGGCGGACAACTAGGCGCACTGGATTTTCGCTTCCTTACAGGTGCCCCATTTAATGGGCTAAAAGCATTTTTCACGACTTCTCAGCTTTCTTTACAAGACAAAGCGCAAAATGCGATCGCCCTTGGCATCAGTCCTCTGGTGCGGGGCTTAATCGACTTTGACGGTGCCATGAAAACAATTCGTAACCTGGATGGCATCAGCTTTGCTGACTGGTTTCGGCAACATGGCGGTTCTAACGGTAGCCTTAAGCGGATGTGGAATCCGATCGCCTACGCCCTGGGCTTTATTGATACTGAAAACATCTCTGCCCGCTGTATGCTCACGATCTTCCAGTTTTTTGCCGCCAAAACGGAAGCCTCGGTGCTTCGAATGCTGGAAGGTTCGCCGGATGAATACTTACACAAACCGATTGTTAAGTACCTGGAAGAACGGGGTGTGCAGATTCACCTGCGCCGACGAGTGCGTCAGGTGCTATTTGCAGAGCAGGCAGGACAGACCCATGTAACCGGCTTATTGATTGGCAAAAGTGAAGCCGAAGACAGCTTTGCCGAAGAAACCATTACTGCCGATACCTACGTCGCTGCCTGTGATGTGCCTGGAATTCATCGCCTCCTGCCCCAGGAATGGCGCAAATGGAAGGAGTTTGACAATATTTACAAGTTGGAAGCCGTCCCCGTCGCCACCGTGCAACTGAGGTTTGACGGTTGGGTCACAGAACTCAACGATCCAGACCAGCGCCAGCAACTCAAACAAGCCGTTGGATTGGACAACCTCCTCTACACCCCCGATGCCGATTTTTCCTGCTTTGCTGACCTGGCACTGACCAGCCCCAGCGACTACTACCGGGAAGGACAGGGTTCTCTACTACAACTGGTGTTGACTCCCGGCGATCCCTTCATTAAACAGAGCAACGAGGCGATCGCCCAGCATGTACTCAAACAGGTGCATGATCTATTTCCCTCTTCCCGTGAACTGAGCATGACCTGGTCCAGCGTCGTTAAACTTGCCCAATCCCTTTACCGGGAATCCCCCGGTATGGACCTCTACCGCCCCAGCCAAAAAACGCCCATTCCTAACTTCTACCTGGCTGGTAGCTACACCCAGCAGGATTACATCGATAGCATGGAAGGAGCAACCATTTCTGGTAAACAAGCCGCCGCCGCCATCCTGGAACCTACCGGGTATCGGGTTAAAGGGACTGGGTTATTTAAATATTAAGCCTGGTGTGCAACTGGATAGCCAAGATCCCAGATATTTCGTTGAACCTGGTTCAATTCACCTGAACAATCCTGCCTAAACCAGCTACCAGATTGTTCAGGAACGGACACTGAGGATACAGCCATTTTCGGTCCTGCTTAACACACTTCCCTGACACCTACACCTGACACCCGACACCTAACACCTGCTACAAGTAGAGCGCAGACTGATACAAAACCTTCTCCTGATGGGTTTCCAGGGTGCAATCAGACAGAGGCGTTCCGACACAGGTGATCACATAGCCCTGTGCCACTTCCTCTGGACGCAGGAACTTTTGTTCACTCTGATCGACCTCCCCCTCAACCAAGCGGGCAACACAGGCAGAACAGTCGCCCTGCTTACACCCCGATGGCAACCGAATCCCCGATTCCTCGGCAATATCCAGAATATATTCCCCATCCGGAACCGAGATTGTAGAGTCGAGACCTGCTTCCGAGTTCAAAAGTCGCACTTGATAAACCGTCATCTCCAAATTCCTCAAGATTTGGGGAGCAACCGTGCATCGTTTTTTTACTATAGCGATCGCCAGGATAGATAAGAAACTGGATCAGTGCCCATTCCACCCTTACAACAATCGAGGTCGCTCGGCCGGATCGAGCAATCGCCGTAGGCAGCTTCCCTCAAATGTTTCAAATCATGTAGGAAAGGGAATCCTGAAACCATGTTTGTAAAGTTACATTAACTACAGGAGATCGGTCATGCTGAGTCCAATGTATGCTCTGGACACCCAAATGGACGGACGATATGCCACTGACTCAGAACTTCATCTGGCTGGGAAGTACGTTGAATCTTACACTCTACGCCTCAGCGCCTATCGTAAGATTCAGGCAGCCGAAACCCAAATTGTGCAACAGGTACAGACTCGCATTCGGCAAATTGACCCCAATATTCTCGTTTATGACCGGGTTGATGTCAGCAAAACCTGTGAGCGAGATCTGCTCTATGTCCTCCGCTACTCCGCGATCGCCCTGCTGACCAACTCTACAACCCTCCTGGAAGAGCGCGTCCTCCTCTGGCTTCAGACCATCATGCGTAGTTTCAAAGACCATCAGCGTTGCTGTGATTTGACCTACCGGGTCATGCAAGAAGTGATAACGGAATACTTGACTCCGGCTGAAGCGGCTCTCTTTTCCCCCATTCTTGAACTCGATCGCCAGTTCCTGGGCACCCGCTAAATCGATAAGAATCTTTACCTGGATTCCCTTGTAGAAGTTAGATCCTTAGGGCACGGGGAATATTAATTTAAGAGCAGACATGACAATGCATCTGTCCTTCCCTATCTCAGGCGCTTTAGCTGACAGTTTGCTATCTTCGCCCCAGATACCCTACCCAGGTGGTGCTGAATAGCCGTATGAGTTGAAACTTCGTTCCAATTCATCCAACTTCTAATTCATCCCTAGAATCAGCAACGCCCCTACCCACTCAAACTATTGCCGAGAGATAATTATGGTAATTGCAAATCCTTACCAAAATTCCGCCAAGCTCAAGAACCCCAAAAAGCATAACCACTATGGGTTTCGTGACTTTTTCCAGTTCGATACTGAAAGGGGCATCATCACCGACTGGAATGATGGTCAAAATGTGCTGACAACGGAAGACTTTATCATTGGTCTGGTCGAAGGTTTAGAAGAAGAAGTGGGCGATGCTTCCGCCGTCACCATGTACACTATCGGCTGCGAGTGGGGACAGAAAGATGCTTTCTTCTTTGAAAAATGGTTTCAGAAAGAGTTTGACCGCAACATTCGCCAGACCAACCTGCTGTTTTTGTTAGAAACCTGGTGGTGGCCCTTCACCTCCCAGGGGTGGGGACGTTGGGAAGTAGACATGGGCGATCGCAAACAGGGCTTCATGTTCATCAATATCTTTGACTCGGCGATCGCTCGTACCCTGGGAGATGTGGGCAAGCCGGTCTGTTTTCTCTACGCCGGTTTGTTTGCTGGCTTTTTCACCGAAATGGTGAAAAAACAACTGAGCTGCATTGAAATTCAGTGCTACTCCATGGGAGAAACCTACTGCAAGTTCCTTCTAGGAGGTCAAGACCGAATTGATGCCGCGTCCTTCTGGCTCAACGAAGGGGCAACCGCAAAAGATATCGAGAAGCGTCTGCGGTCAGGAGAACTAGTGCGATGAGTACCATGACCCTACCCCACACCAATGGTTCTGCCGCTTTCCGTCCCTCCGAAGCTTGGCTGCAATCCTCTGTCCAGAAATTCTTCACAGGTATTAACTGGGAGGATAACCCGCCAGAAGTACAGGAGGCGAAGATAGCATCGTCGGAATCCGGTAATGCCGGTCCGCTCAATCTGACAATGCCCGTGAACCAGTTCTTTGCCACATTCAATTGGGATGGGAGTGCGATCGCTGGTGCCGTTCCCCAACAGCAGTCCTTCAGCCAGACACCCAAGCCGAACGAAATCACTCTCGATGACTTTTCAAGTCTCTTTTAGAAAGGATGAAGGATGAAAGCTGAAGGATGAATGTCTACTTCCCTTCTCTTTGCTCCTATCCTTTGGAACAAGCCATACATCCTTCCTCCTTTATCCTTCCTTCTTTATCCTTCTTCTTTCCTACTTGCCATGCACCCCCAAATTGAAGCCATTTTCGACCAAGCCGAAAGCCGCTACCTCAACCCTGAAGAGTTAAACCTGATTAACCAGTATGTTGACTCATTGCCGGAGCGATTGGAGGCATATCGCGCGGTTAGAGACCACGAGTTGGAAGTGATGCAACAGGTAGCCGACCAGTTGCAGGCGGCGATGCCCCAGGAAAAAATTGAAAATCTGGAGCGCAGTATTAAAAATGCCCTCTTGCTTCTCCGCTATTGCTCGATGGGAATGTTGCTGAATGATGAATCCTTTGTCCAGGAAAGGTTGCTAGGCTGGTTACGCGGAACCATGAGCGTCTATAACACTCAGGCAATTGACACTACCCTTCATCGCCTGTTAAATCAACGCCTCTCCCAAACCCTCAGTGCAACCCACATGAACCTGCTGGCTCCCTTTCTGTCAATGGCTCAGAATACACTACTGCAAAACACTCCGTCTCCCGCGATCACCTGATTTTATCCTTCATCCTTCCTCTTTCCCCCTCCCCCCCTCTCCTGGTACTAAGCTATGATTTCCGTCGCTGATCTACTCGTTGATAACCGAATTCCCGGTAACTACTACGCTACCGATGCCTATGTGCGAAGTGACCTGGAAATGGGCTTGCTGGAAAACCGTCGCGGCGATCGCCTGCTGGCACTTCCAGAGACCTTGATCCAGGCAATTTATGCTGGATTGGAAAAAGAAACGGGTCAAGCATCCCGCCTAGTCTTACGCAACTGTGGGCGCTGGTGGGGCAAAAACTTTTACATTCGCTTCCGGGAAGAACTGACCGAGTATTATGGTACTGCTCTGGCTGATATGCCAATGGCAGAGTTTTTGCAATGCCTCCAAGCCTGCTGGATTACCTATGGCTGGGGCAAGATTGAACTGGATCAGTCCCATCATCAACGTGGTTTTCTAGTGATTAAAACCTGGAACTCCCCCTTCGCCCGCCTCGCTCCCAAGGGTGAACTGCCTGTGTGCCATCTGGAAGTAGGGGTTTTAAGCGCATTCTTCAGTCAGTTAACGGGTAAAGACCTGTCCTGTGTCCAAACCAGTTGTGAATCGCAGGGGGCAGACTGTAACCGCTTTATCCTTGGTCTAGCTAAGCGTTTAGGATCGGCTGAGAGCATGGTAGAAGACCACCAAGATCATGACACCATTATGGAAAAACTTTATGCTTAAACCATTACTTTCAACTCCTTAATGATGTGTCAAACCTCCTTGTAAAAGAGCTGAAAAGCTCCAAGTATCGGCTTCTGGGGCTGGTCGGACAAGGACAATTCGGGCGGGTTTATTGTGCCAGTCACCGTAGAACAGGTCATCTTGTTGCCCTTAAAGAGCTAGGCAAAGAACGGTTTCCAACTCATAAGTTCCTGCGCGAACTGCGCTTTTTGTTGAGCTTACAGCATCCCAATATTGTTAACTGTCGCGCCCTGGAGCATACGCGCACTGGGCGCTATTTAGTCATGGATTACTGTGAAGGTGGAACCCTGCGCAGCTTGATGGAGGAAGACGTTCGACTGCACCCTGCCCATTGCCTAAAGTTAGTTGGGGACGTGCTGGCAGGATTAGACCATGCCCATAGTAGGGGAATTATTCATTGCGATATAAAACCAGAGAATATTTTATTGACGGTACAACCAGACGGATGGACCGCTCGGATCTCTGATTTTGGGATTGCCCGCTTGAGTCAGGAAATTTCCAAGGATGGTACGGGTAATACCGGTTCCCCTGCCTATATGGCTCCTGAACGGTTTTATGGTCAGTATTCCCAATCCTCCGATCTTTATGCAGTGGGTATCTTGCTGTTTGAGTTGCTGACGGGCGATCGCCCCTTTTCAGGGCAACCGGCGGAGCTGATGTCGGCACACTTAAACCAACCCGTCAAAATTCCTGAAACCATTCCACCTGCTCTGCAAAGGATAATTTTCACCGCACTACAAAAATTGCCTGCCCGTCGATTTCATTCTGCTATAGAGATGTTGACGGCAGTTGAATCAGCCGCCACGAATTTGAAATCTGAATTCAGCCAAGAGTGGGCGCGCATCAGCCTCTTGCAGTCAACGATTCATCTACCCATCTGTGCATTTAAACCCCTGCGCCAGGAAACTTTGCAGGCTAACGTGAAGCAGTTAGTCGTAAAACTGCGATCAGCTCAACCAGAACGGGAGACTGAGTTCAGCAACCCCAACCAGGATGACCTGATCGATCTTCAAACAGGTGAAAGAGAAAATGAGAGCGATCGCATCTACCGAGTTTTTGGCAGTTATGTCGGGTATCAGAGCTATCCAGAGGGGATCTTGCAGCCTGATAGCCATCAGGACGATGACATCTTCCTGACGACGATTCGCTTACCGGATAAGGTGCAGCAGTTGGTGGTGCGTTCCCAGGGATGTTTTGCAGTGACCCAGCGTTCTGTTTATTGGCTCCCGGCGGGGCTATTGCAGTCGCAGGTTGCCCAGCATGGGCAAAAACACCTACAGCAAGGAGGGGGAAATCGATTCCCAAGTCAACATTTAGTGCCTCATTTAATCGCTGATTTTCGCAAAGACTTTGCTGTGGCGATCGACCCCAAGGGTCAGTGGATGGCAACGGTGCCCTTAGAACCCACCCAAGGGGTCATAGAGTTAAGCTTCTGGCACCTGACTCGAATGCATCTGGTTAAGACCATCACCTGCCCTTCCAGCCATCTCTTTCAACTGATGGCACTGGATTCACGCCATATCGCTTTGTTTTCCCATACTGTAGATCCGGCGAGTAACACCTGTATTACGGGTGCTTTGGCTGAAGTATTTACCCGCCGGGGTAATGCGGTTGGGTCTCTAAAACTGCCGGTTCCTTTGCATCATTTACTAGCCAGCCCAACCCCTTACCGATTGCTTGGGCTAGAGCCAGGACATCCTAATACCGTTTTGCTGATTGACCTGAAACCACTCCGGATTTCACGTATCGGACTGGAAATTTCTCCGATTCTGGCAGCGGCAAACGACTGGGGCTATATTTTGATAGCGACTGATGGACAGATTGTCCTGCTAGACAAATATGGTCAACCAGTAGGACGGATTCAGGGTCCCCCCAACCCGGTCGCGATCGCGCCCCTCAACCCCTACGGTCTATTAATCTCCACCTGGGAAAATGGACAGGGAAGCCTGTACACTGTGGATCTACGCCAGCTAGATTTAGAGTTTATGTTTTAGAAGGGAAGTTTGCGGTTTGAGTTGAAAATGACCAATGACCAATGACCAATCACCCCTTTCTTCCCCTTAAAAACTCTCAACTTTCAACTAAAAACTCCTCCTTCCCTTCCTCCCACCATTCCCTGTACCCTATCTCTATACCCTATGCCCAACTGGTTAACGCCCAGCCACTTGATTATGCTTGGGCTGTTGATGACTTTTGCGATCGCTCACAGTGGACTGGCTGCCCTACGCGATCGGGGTGAAAAATTGATGGGTCCCCGTTTGTATCGGGTGCTGTTTGCGCTCGTCAGTCTCCCTCTGGCAACGGTACTGATCATCTATTTCTTTAACCACCGCTATGACGGACTCCAATTGTGGCAGGTGCAGGGAGTTGCCGGGGTGCAGACCACTGTTTGGGTGCTATCTGCCCTCTCATTTCTGTTTCTCTACCCGGCAACGTTTAACCTGCTGGAAATTGCCGCAGTTCAGAAGCCCCAGGTGCATCTGTTTGAGGCCGGCATTATTCGGATTACCCGGCATCCCCAAATGGTGGGACAAATCATCTGGTGTATTGCCCATACCCTGTGGCTGGGGACATCCTTTATGGTGATCACCTCAATGGGGCTAGTGTTGCACCATGTGTTTGGGGTCTGGCATGGCGATCGCCGTCTCCTGGCTCGTTATGGTGCAGCGTTTGAAGCGGTAAAAGCCAGGACATCCGTGATTCCATTTCTGGCGATCGTTCAGGGCAAACAATCCTTCAGCCTGCTCGAATTTCTTCGACCTGCTTACCTGGGAATTGTCGCCTTTATATTACTGATTTGGTGGGCACATCCTGTGCTGATTCGTGCAACTGGAAGCATACCCTGGTAGGATGATCCCTAAAGAGATATAAAAATCAGAGTTATAGAAAGGAAACTTGTGATCTCAATGGGTGAACAAACATTTGAACAAGAAGTTTTAGAATCTACAACTCCGGTTCTGGTTCATTTTGGTGCTCCTTGGTGCGGTCCCTGCCGCATGATTGAGCCACTCTTGCTCCGGTTTCAATCTGAGTGGAACAAGGGTTTCAAATTTATTGGAATCAATGCGGATGAAAATTTGAAGCTATCAAGCCATTATCGGATTACCACCTTGCCAACCATTTTGTTTTTTCAAGGAGGTAAGGTCATCCATCGGCTAGAAGGGCTTTATAAACGAGATGACCTTCAGGTAGAACTGCAAAAGTTCATGGGGGGTTCTCTGCAAACCAGGGCTTCGGCGATCAATGCCCAGCCTCTAAAGCCGCTCAGGTCGTGAACTTACTCATGTTCAAGTCTTTTTCCTCTTTCCTGCGAGCGGTAAGATAGCCCTATGGCTATTTTTGATCATTACCGCACTCTCAATGTCAAACCAACGGCGACCCAGGAAGAAATTAAAAGGGCGTATCGGCGTTTGGCGAAGCAATTTCATCCTGATAGCAATCGGGAAACTTCTAATCACGAAAAGATCGCAAAGGTCAATGCGGCTTACGAAGTGTTGGGCGACCCAGACAGTCGTCGCTCCTACGACCATCAGCGTCAGTACCATTCTCAGCTAGAGTCTGCTGGGTTTACGGTGGATGAGTCTAGCCGCGAACAGCGAACGGCTGCTGCCCAGGCACGTTACCGGCAACAACGCGCTGCTCGGCAAGCAGACGAACAGTTACAGCTATGGTTAAATCGGGTTTATACTCCGGTCAGTCGCATTATTCAGCAGATTTTGAAACCGATACGGGAGCAGATTGATGATCTCTCAGCCGATCCGTTTGATGACGAACTGATGGAAGACTTTCAGAACTATCTGGAAGACTGCCGCGATCGCCTGAGTCGGGCTGAAGCCATTTTTCGGTCTTTACCGAACCCACCCAATGTGGCTGGCGCGGCTGCCAGTCTTTACCACTGCCTGAATCAGGTGAATGATGGGATTGAGCAGTTTGAGTTTTATACTCTCAACTACGATGAGTATTATCTCCACACGGGGCAAGAACTGTTTAAAATTGCCGCTGGTCTGCGCCGGGAAGCCCAGTCAAGTGTGAGGAAGATTGCTTGATTGGCTATCGATCGCCTCATCAGATCCTCATAATCTCTCAGTAGTTTATAGAGATGGGAGGTGTGGGTGTCAGTCTTTGACATGAGCGCTGAGCCGAATGGTGTCAGATGTTAGATGTTAGGTGCTTTTGCCCATTGCCCATTCCCAGAATCTTAGAAAAGTGCCATGAGTAAGCGAGTTGTTCAAGCGGCGATCTCCTTCGTCATGCTGATGGGGGTAATGGTTCTGGTTGGCTGGCAGTTTGAGATTGAACTGTTGAAACATGGGCTTCTGGTCAGTCCTTTTACGATGAAGGGGAACACAGCACTGTGCTTTGTCATTGCAGGAATTTCTCTGGCTGCATTGCAGATTAAACCTCAGGCGCAAAATTCAAATCTCAGACATGGGCTGAAGATTTTACCCCTAGTGGGGGCAGGGTTCATTACCCTTATCGGTACTCTCACCCTCAGCGAGTACTTCTTTGGCTGGAATCTTGGCATTGATCAGTGGTTATTTCGAGATCGGGTAGCCGCCATCAGCACACCTTACCCAGGCAGAATGGGAGAAACATCAGCCCTGAATATGATGCTGATTGGAGTTACCCTGATACTATTCAGGCAAAATCGACGGCAGAGTGATTGGTTGGCTCAACTATTGAGCTTTCTGATTGGTTTGATTGCGTTGGTGCCACTCGTCGGGTATTTGTTTGAAATCAGCGTTCTTTATACGTTTGACGTGCCTTCTACAGGAGTTGCCTTTAGCACAGTGGTCACATTTCTGGTGCTGAGCCTGGGACTACTGTGGACTCGACCACGACGGGGGCTGATGCAAACGGTGAGCAGTCCCCTGCTGGGAGGGGCAATGGCGCGGCGACTGCTGCCCTGGATGCTACTCTACCCACTTCTACTGAGCTGGCTGATGTTGCAGGGTGAGCAACGGATATGGCATGACCCTGCACTGACCCATGCCTACCGCATTTTTCTCCTCACCATTAGCTTTTCGGTGCTGATCTGGTGGACTGCCCGATCGCTCAATCGCACCGATTCCCAGCGGCAGCGGGCTGAAAAAGCGTTAAAGCAGTTGAATCGATCACTGGCAAAGGGGGTGGCAGAGCGCACCGCAGAACTGGCAGAAACCCAAACCGTTCTCCAAGATATTTTCAACAGTGCGATCGCCTCTTCAATTGTGCGCTTCCGTGTATTTCCTGATCGAGCCTGGAAGTATGAATACCAATCGCCGGGTTGTGAAACGCTGTTTGGCTATCAGGCAGAAGAAATTTTAGGCGATCAAACCTTTTGGTTATCGCAAGTGGTTCCAGAGGACTTGGAAACCGTCATGATGCCGCTGTTTGAAGCGATTTTTGCTCGACGCACCACAACGGTTGAATATCGCTTTCGTCACAAAGATGGTTCCCTCCGCTGGATCTCTGGCACCTATACCTCGCGCCACGATGAAGCGACCAATAGTTGGATAGTCACTGGCGTTAGCAGCGACATCAGCGATCGCAAACAGGCAGAGGCATCCCTGCGGGAGAGCGAGGAGCGATCGCAACTGGCATTTGAAGCCTCTGGTGACGGGTTGTGGGATTGGCACATCACTACGGGCACCGTCTATTACAGTCCTCTCTGGTTGGAAATGTTAGGCTATGCTGCCGATGAGTTGCCCCAAGATTTCAGCACCTGGGAACAGTTGGTACACCCGGACGACATGGGCTGGGTCAGGGAGATTCTGGCAAAGCACTTGCAGAATAGCACGGTACCCTATCAGTTTGATTACCGGTTGCGAACCAAACTGGGCACCTGGAAATGGGTCGCCGATTACGGCAAAGTCGTTGTCCGAGACGAGCAAGGCAATCCCTTGCGAATGCTGGGCACCCATCGGGATATTGATGTGCGTAAACGTGCTGAAGAAGCGTTGCGGCAGAGTGAAGCCAGAAGCCGCGCTTTAATTAATGCCTTACC
Source organism: Kovacikia sp. CALU 1929 (assembly GCF_056784235.1). Classification (NCBI taxonomy): domain Bacteria; kingdom Bacillati; phylum Cyanobacteriota; class Cyanophyceae; order Leptolyngbyales; family Leptolyngbyaceae; genus Kovacikia; species Kovacikia sp. CALU 1929. The sequence goes on along the minus strand of NZ_JBXBCF010000068.1, from coordinate 65,426 downwards.
CGACTTGCTGATCCGGATGCGCACAGACGGCACGTATCTGGATTTTCATAACAACAGTGGCTTTCAGGTTTATCGGCGCTATGACGTTTATGAAGGCGTTACGGTGTATAACGCACTCCCCCACCATCTGGCAAACCAGCGGATGGACTATGTGCAGCAAGCGGTGCAAACCAGCAAGCTTCAGGTGTATGAGCAGGAAATCATGGTTGCGGGCAAAAATCGAGTCGAAGAAGTACGAATCGTGGTCTGTGGCGAAGCTGAAGTGCTGGTAATTGTGCGGGACATCACCGATCGCAAACGCGCCGAAAAAGAACTGGAACTACAGGCTATCGTCACTCGCAGTATGGCAGAAGGCATCTGCCTGGTGGGGGCAGCAGATGGGGTGATCGTTTATACGAATCCCAAATTTGATCAGATGTTTGGCTATGACCCTGGTGAGCTTGCAGGCAAAAACGTTGAGATTGTCAACTACCAGGATGAACACACCACTGCTGGCGAAGTCGCCCAGATCATCATGCAAACCATATTGACTAAAGGGGAAGCCACCTATGAAGTTCACAATCTTAAGAAAGATGGTACTCCCTTCTGGTGTCGAGCAACCGCCTCCACCTTTGAACATCCCGAACATGGCACCGTGTTCGTGGTCATCCAGCAAGATATTACTGAGAGCAAGCAAGCAGAAGAGCGAATCAACGCTTCCCTCAAGGAGAAGGAAGTCCTACTTCAGGAAATTCACCACCGGGTCAAAAACAATTTAGGAATTGTCAGCAGTTTGCTTCAGATGCAACTCAGACGCACCCAGGATGCTGAGGCAGTAGCCATTTTGCGCGATAGCCAGAACCGTATTGCCTCGATCGCCCTCGTCCACGAAAAACTCTACCGCTCTGAAGACCTGGCAAATGTGAACTTTGCCCAATACATTGCTGACCTGACTGCCCATTTATTTTCGTCTTACAATATTCGTTCGCGCCAGATTCAACTCTTGACTCAAGTGGATGAGGTTTGCCTGGATATTGAAACTGCCATTCCCTGCGGCTTAATTATCAATGAACTGATTTCGAATGCGCTAAAGTACGCCTTTCCTAACGAGCGGGGGGGGCAAATTCGGGTCAGGCTCTACCAGGAAGGAGAAAACGCGATCACGCTTCTGGTCCAAGACAATGGCAGTGGGCTTCCACCAGACTTTGACATCACCACAACTCGAACATTGGGCATGACTTTAATTCAGGGCTTGATCCAACAATTAAGGGGAACGATCGCCATCAACCGTGACCAGGGCACTGAGTTTAGAGTTTGTTTTTCTGGAAATATTAGGTAACCATAAAAATGGCACTCGAAAATAATTCCCTGATCATGTTTAGTTCCCCAGCAGACTCGACTGACTCAACCACTCAGATTCTAGTTGTCGAGGATGAGTACATTCTGGCTCTTAATCTGCAAGAAAGCCTGGAGTTTCTTGGCTATGGGGTGGTAGGGATTGCCGACTCAGCGGAAGCCGCGATCGCAAAAGCGCTTCAGCTTCAGCCTGATCTGGTTTTGATGGATATCCGGTTGCGGGGTGAAGCCGATGGCATTCAGGCAGCCGAGCACATCTGGAACAACCTGCAAATTCCCGTTATTTATCTCACTGGGCATTCTGACAAAAGTACGGTAGAGCGGGCATCCCAAACCCTTCCATTTGGCTACATTCTGAAACCTGTGAATGAACAGGAACTTTATGTTGCCATTCAAACTGCCGTCAGGCGCTGTGAACGAGAGCAATTTTTGAGTACAGTGCTGCGAGGGATGGGAGACGGGGTGATGGTCGTTGATCCAAAGTTACAGGTTAAATACCTCAACCGGGTGGCTGAAACATTGACCGGGTGGCATTTAGCCGCAGCCATCGATCGACCTCTAATCAATGTGTTTAACCTGGTGGATGAGCAAACCCGGCTTCCCGTAGAAAATCCGATTGTGACTGCCCTTCAGCAAGAAACCACAGTTTATATCAGAGATAGCCTCCTACTTGTCACCAGAGACGGCACGCTGATTCCCATTGCCGACAGCGCCACTCCCTTGAGAGACCCCCGAGGCAACGTCACGGGGGCTGTTATGGTGTTTCGAGATGATACCCAACGGCGACTGGTGGAAGAACGCAACCTTGCCCTGGAGCGCAGTCACCAGCAGGAAACTCAAATTGCTGAACTTGAACGCCTCAACCAATTGAAAGATGACTTCCTGGCAACCACATCCCATGAACTGCGCACACCCTTGTCAAATATTAAAATGGCGGTTCACCTGCTGGAAACCATCCTAAATCAGCCAACAGGCATGGAATCCGAGATCCATTCAGATCCGCAGTCGGTGGCTCGCTACCTTAAAGTCTTGCACGAGCAGTGCGACCAGGAGTTGAATCTGGTCAACGATTTACTGGATATGCGGGCAATTGAGGCAGATTCCTACCCCCTGGATCTGATTCCCATTCATCTGCAAGATTGGCTTCCTCAACTGATTGAGCGATTTCAGAAACGCTCCGAAACGAATCAACAAACGCTTCAGGTCACGACTGCTCCAACCCTTCCGCCCCTGCTTTCTGATCTGCATAGCGTCACCCGCATTATGTCAGAGTTGTTGAATAACGCCTGTAAGTATACGCCTCCTGGTGGAGCCATTCTGGTGTCAGCATCCTCCACTGCCGCCTCCATCCAGATTTGTGTGACTAACTCTGGGGTGGAAATTCCCTTAGAAGAGCAGGAACGAGTGTTTGAACCGTTTTACCGGATTCCCAAGAGCGATCGCTGGAAACATGGCGGCACGGGCTTAGGATTAGCGCTGATCAGAAAATTAACCAACCATTTAGGTGCCACCCTGTCAGTTTCCAGTGCAGCAGGCCATACAACCTTCACAGTAGAATTTCCCATACCTCCTTCAGGGTCTCCCACCCAAAACCCAGAGATCTGAAAAATGCGACTGAAAGTAATATGACCGAAAATAATACGTCTAAAAATAATGTTGCTGAAGTCTGAATAAACCCGTCTATTGTGAACTTCTCTTAACCACTGGATCATGATTCCTTAATCCAGTCGAGCTAAAGTCGTGGAAAAAGCATCTGCTGAAAAGCCTATGCATAAAGACTTTCAGATGATGTATAACCGTAGCCATCAGGGTTAGGACACAAAGCATACCATCTGAATACACCAGCCTTTCACCGCTAACCCCAACACCTGCTACAAATGACCCTCAATCGCAGACATTTCCTCCTGTTTTTAGGCGCAACCCTTGGCACAACCGCGTGTGGTGTATTTCAACAAACAGGACAGCAGCCACCGAGCGATCGCGTCATTAAACTGGCATTTCAACCGATTAAATCTCCAATTCCGCTTTCAACCAATGATGTGGCCGCTGCCGAACAGGTCACAAATTTCAGCACCTACGAAGTACTGGATGACCTGGTACTGCCAGAAGGGTACACCTACCATGTCATCGCTTCCTGGGGCGATAGTGTCGGCAATTCGCGCTTTGGCTACAACAATGACTACCTTTCCTTCATCGAAACGGAAAAGGGGGAAGGGTTACTGGCAATCAATTTTGAGTACATCAGTGCCATCCCCTGGCTCCAGACTTATCCAACGGTGATTGGTAAGGCTTTGCCAATAGCAGAAGTGCAGAAAGCCGTTGAAGCCGCGAAAAAAACAACCAAGGGAAATCAGCCTCCCGGCTTAAATGCCCATGCATTGGATGAGCGGGATCCACTCAAGGCACAGGTCGAGATAATTTGCCGAGAGGCACTAATTGACCAGGGTGTTGGCGTGATTTCGATTCGTCGAGAACCCAGCGGCGCTTGGAAGCGAACCTACTCCCTCCGCGATCGCCGCATCACGGGCATTTCCGGTTTAACCGATGAACGCTATTTAAAGTCAACAGGTCCCGCTGTTGCAGTCTTCCGCAAAACCAGTGGGAAAGGCTATATTGACAAGCTGGGTGACAGGATTATTGGCACCTTTCAAAATTGCGCTGGGGGCACCACTCCCTGGGGAACGGTGTTGAGTGCGGAAGAAAATTTTCAAGGGCAGGTGCCCGAACTGGTTTATCCAGATGGCACCTCCTTTGACCCCAAAGAGCGTCCATTTACCATTACCAGCGAAGAGTTAGGCGGACTGGGTAACGTTTTTGGGCTGGCAGGGAACAAATACGGTTGGATTGTGGAATTTGACCCGGCAGACCCACAGGACAACGGCACAAAACATACCTGGCTGGGGCGCTACCGCCACGAAGCCGTTGGGATTCGGGTAGTGGCAGGCAAACCGTTGGCGTTCTATTCCGGGTGCGATCGCCAGGGCGGACACCTCTACAAATTTGTCAGCCAAAATCCAGTCATCGATCCTACAGACAAAACCAACTCTAAACTGCTGTCCGAGGGGATGCTTTACGCGGCTCAATTGAATCCCGATGGTACCGGAAGCTGGATTCCCCTGACAGTCAGTACCCCGGTAAATCCCATTCCACCCACCTTCCTCAGCGGAGTCATGCTGCCCCTGCCTAAACGTCCAGAGGGCGGCATCCTTAAAGCAGAGGATGATAAGCAAATCGAAGCATTTAAGCAAAAATTCAAAACCCTGGGTGAACTCTATACCGGCAGTGCCCAGGAAAAACAGGGAGCAATCTTAATTGATGCTCACTATGCGGCAAATGCAGTCGGTGCTACCTGCACGGCTCGCCCCGAAGACACAGTTGTAGGAGCCGATGGTTCCTTGCTGATTGCCTTTACCTCAGGCAGTATCGGTAAAGAAACTGGTAGCCCCGATATGCGCATTTTCAAAGGACCGGACGGCAGTTCCGCCTACGAATTTGGTTGGATCATGCGGCTAACGGAAGATAACAACGAGCCAACCGCTCGCTCCTTCCGTTGGGAAATGATTGCCACAGGCGGCGAACCTGCCAGCGGCGGGGCGGGGTTTGCCAATCCTGATAATCTGGCATTTGACCCCAACGGCAACCTCTGGATGGTCACCGACATGTCCTCTGGCACGATGAACCGGGCAGTTCCCGACAAACGAGTTGAACCAAATGGAAGAGTGATTAGCCAGTCCCATCTACGGGGCATCTTTGGCAACAACTCCATCTGGTATATGCCACTCTCAGGCGAAGCAGCAGGACAGTCATTTTTGTTTGGCATAGGTCCAATGGACTGCGAAACCACCGGACCCTGCTTTACCCCCGATGCAAAAACCTTATTTCTATCGGTTCAGCACCCAGGAGAGGTCAACGGCATCAGAAAAGATATGGCAGTAGAAACTCGTCAGTTTTCCCTCCGTACCACGGAGGGGCAAGCGTTCATTCAAACTCGCCAGGTACCAATCGGGTCAAATTGGCCCACAAAACAACCCAATGATCCACCAAAACCTTCAGTCGTCGCAGTTTCTCATCAAGAGAACCAGGCGATCGCTTGATGGGAAAGTCAGAAGTCTCAACGCCGATAAAACTCCACAACATGCTGCTTGATCTTGACATCGTAATTGTCAAAGAAGTCATGCCCTAGAAGACCGATATCCGTTTTTTCAGCGATCGCAACCTGGACATTTCTAACTTCAGCCCCACTGACTGACATGGAACGCACCTGCGCCAGCGGCATCACGACCACCCTGCCATCTGCCATTTCAAACTCGCCAGCACCCGTAATTGGGAGTTTCAAAGCGCTTGCCATCCGACGGGTAATTAAGGTGCCATCTGCCCCCGTATCGACAATCATTTCAAAGGTCTGATTGCTGTTGAAGGTCACATCAATGACCGGGGTTTTGCCCATACGGTACTTGATTTTTGCTTGAAACATGTTCCCAGCAGGGGCACTGGTGGGGGCATTCCTAGTCGTGGGATTGCTGCGTGCCGGTGGAGTACCCCCACTACATAACTTATCGAGACCTACCACTCGCCCTGAAGACGTTACCATGTAGCAGCTATCACTCTGGGCAGATACCTGGGACATTTGCAGCAAAACGCTCACTCCTGGCGCGATCGCCATCAACGCAAAACCAGCAAACGACAGCAGCCGAATGGAATTTTTTTTCACCTTGCCTCTCCCTGGGTTTGTGCAATTGCCCGACTGTATAACAAACGAATACTCCCTATTGTCGAAAATTTGAGCGATTTTTTACCATCTCTAGAAAGCATTTATGGAATCTTATTCTGACAGAGGCAGGGGTGCCCTGAAGACTCTGGTACTGAGTAGTTGTACTGGGTAGCCATTTAGTATGGTTACCCGGTAACTTCACGTATTATTTGAAACAATGTACGGTATACGAAAATGGCACTATATAACGCTCAAAATCTGTATACTTTGCTCCACAACCGCCAGAATTACCTGGATATTTTTATTTGCTTAAATGTACCACTTTAGGTAGATGCGAGAAACTACTTACTCTACAATTTGGTTGTTTAAGTGTTACCTAATGGTTTTTATGAACCTATTTCAGCCAGGTTAGAAAAGCGATTAAATCACAAATACGAATTCCGAAAATTCTCGTACATATAGGTTTCAAGCATTGTTTCAAAGTACCTAAATAACAGCCAAGTTCCCCACCAAACAAAGGCTTTACAAAAAGTTCACAAATGAAAGATTATGGTCATTCTGAATAGCTCTTCTCCGGATACTCGTTGAACCCTCCGTAAAGTTGTGAAGATAGTGAGTATTCAAGATTGCAGAGTAGCCACTACCTGGCACTTAGCCTTTTCCATACTTGCCTGACTCGGTTCGTCTGACTCGGCACTGGAAAGGCGCTTCTGCAAACCTGAATGCTCCCTGAACATGTCACAGCAAAGGTTCAAGGAGTTTGCAATGGTGAAGAAATCCGCACCGAAAACGCTGGATTTAACTAAATCAGGGTCTTCACCGACAAACTGTCAGACAGTTCAAAAACAACCGGAAAAGGTTTTCCGGCTTTCCATCTTCACGCAGTTCTATCCACCTGACTTTGCTGCAACCGGTCAACTAATTGAAGAACTGGCAAATCACCTTAAGAATCAGGGTATGCAGGTGAAAGTCTTTACTGGACAGCCAGGATACGCATTTAGCAAAGCATCTGCGCCGGTTAAAGAGGAGTCTGATTTACTACACATTCGGCGATCGCGCACCGCCAGACTTTTTCCCAACCAGATCCGGGGAAAAGCCATTAATGGGCTAATGTTTGCCCTTCGCTCTGCCTTACACCTGCTAAAACCCAAAAACCACGGGGATGTCCTGCTGCTGACCACAGCACCTCCGTTTCTACCCATTTTAGGCTATCTTGCCCACCTGCTCTTTGGTGTTCCCTACATCTGTTTGCTTTATGACCTCTACCCCGATGTAGCCGTTGGGCTAAACGTGGTCTCTGAAAACCACTGGATGGCTAAAGCCTGGGATTTCATCAATCGCTGTGTCTGGAGAAAAGCTGAGGGTGTGATTGTTTTAAGTTCCTCCATGCGGGAACGGATTATTGCCAAATGTCCAGAAGTTGCTGACAAGATTTCGGTAATTCATAGTTGGGCAAACCCCAACTGGATTGTGCCGATGCCAAAGGAGCGCAACTGGTTTGCACTTAAGCATCATTTAGCTGACAAGTTTACCGTCCTTTACTCCGGCAATATGGGTCGCTGCCATGACATTGACACGATCTTGGAAGCAGCGGTTGAGCTTCGCGCTGAACCGATCCAGTTTGTGTTCATCGGCAATGGCGCAAAACATGAATCATGCATTGACAAAGTCAAACGGTTAGGGCTAGACAACTGCCTATTTCTACCTTATCAGGATAAAGCGGCTCTGCCCTATTCCCTTACAGCCTGCGATCTATCCCTGGTCAGCATTAGCCCTGGGATAGAGGGTTTGGTTGCTCCCAGCAAGTTCTACTCTGCGCTTGCATCCGGCAGACCGATCGCAACCATCTGTGAGCGGTCTTCTTACCTGCGTCAACTGATTGCCGATGCCAAATGCGGCGCATCCTTCGACAACGGTGATGGGCAAGGACTGGCTGAATTTATTCACCGTCTGGCAACAAACCCTGATCTGGTTACAGAGATAGGCAATACAGGTCGTCGCTATCTGGAGGCACACTTCACCCCTGAAGTCATTTCCAGACAGTATTCTGTAATTCTGCGGCGGGCAGCCATGAAGCGAGAAATCGTCTCTTTGCCACCCCAACCCTCCGTCAACGGACCTTTCTCTTAGCCTTTTTGGGAACGTAAATCAGCAAATCCCCTTGTTAAGGATGGGTGGCGAAGGCTGCTCATCCTTTTTTTTAAGGAGGTTTAAGTTGAGAGTTTTAATACCAATTTGAATTGCAACCACACAGATCCCGGTACAGGCTTGGCAGTGCCAAGTCCCTCCTGAACTTTGATGTGCCCACAAATCCGTTTAAATCGGTATAAGTTTAGAGTTTTGAAGTTTACGGATAGTGGATGAAGGCTATACAGCTTTGTTCATAAGGGGAGACTAAGGGCTACAGTTTCCTGACACCTGACATCTGACACCTATTCAAGCTGGAATCATTTCTGGGCAATCTGTAATTACTAGTCGTTCCACCCATGACTTCACCCATGACTATTCAGAAGAGTGTCTTGAGCGTCAACTGTTGCCTGGTGTCTTCGGTTCTAGCGATCGCTGCCCTTGCTGGTTTAACGCCTGCCACCGGCAACTTTGTTCTTTCTCCAGCAGCGGCACAAACAACAACCGAGCGCAAAACAGAGGCGGAAGCTCTCTTACGGCAAGGGGTGGAACAGTTTGATCAGGGGCAGTACGAAGCGGCAGCGAAGCTGTATCAGCAGGCATTGGTGATTTATCGCGAGATGGGGAATAGGCGGGGAGAAGGCGGGGCATTGATGGAGCTGGGACTGACCTATGCCACCCTGGGGGACTACGATCGCGCGGGTTCCCTCTATGAGCAAAGCCTGACCATTGCCCGCGAGGTGAAGGATCGCCATCTAGAAGCTGTCACCCTCAATAGCATGGGTTTTGTTTATGCCGACCGGGGCAATTATCCACAAGCGCTTGAGCAGTATCAACAAAGTTTAGCGATCGCCCGCGAACTGAAAGACCGCTTGCTGGAGGGGCGCGTTTTAGGCAATTTAGGAAACGCCCACAGCAGTTTGGAAAATTATGCCAGGGCAATTGAAATTTATCAGCAGCGATTGGCGATCGCCCGCGAACTCAACGATCGCCGGGGACTGAGTACGGCTCTGGGTAATTTAGGAATTGTCTACAAGTCATTGGGAGAATTTACCAAAGCGCTAGATCACTATCAACAAAGTCTGGCGATCGCCCGTGAACTTAAGGATCGGTATGGGGAAGGCACTGTAGTGGGAAATTTAGGCAGTGTTGCCTTTGCCCAGGGTGAGTATCCGCAGGCAATTGAGTACTATCAGCGAAGTTTCCAGATTGCTCAAGAAACAAAATTTCTCTATGGTCAGGGAATCGCATTGGAGCATTTAGGCAATGTCTATCAGGCGCAAAAAGATAGCGCTAAAGCACTCGCCTATTTTGAGCAAAGTGCTGAGATTGCCCGACAGATAAAAAATTACGGCATGGTCAGGCGGTTACTCAAGTCCATCGCTACGATTTTTCAAGCTCAGGGTAACGTCACCAGAGCATTGGAGTTTTATCAGGAAAACCTGGCGCTGGCTCAACAGGTGAAAGACCGGGCTGGAGAGGCATCTTCCCTGGAAGATTTAGCCACTTTTTTCTATTTTAGGAGTGATTATCCCCAGTCAATTCAATGGGCACAACAGAGCTTGGCCATCGCCCGTGACTTGAACAACCCAAAGCTTGAAAGCTCCGTGCTGCGGACGGTCGGTACCACCTACTTTGCTCAGGCAGACTATCCGGCGGCGATCGTCCACCTGCAACAAAGCTTGAAGATTGCCAGAGCAACCCAAAACCGCCTCCTGGAGGGGGGAACACTCAACAATTTGAGTCTGGTCTATCGCACGATGGGGGAATATGACCGCGCCCTGGAGGCGGCTGAACAAAGCTTAGCGATCGCCCGTACTCTCAAAAGCCGTTATCTGGAACAGACCTCATTAAGCAATCTCGGTTCTGTCCTGACCTTTCTAGGGGCTTATGGTCAGGCAATTGAAGTCTATCAGCAGAGTTTAGTCCTTGCCCGTCAGGTGGGCGATCGGCTGGGGGAACACAACACGCTGGGTAATCTAGGCGTGGCTTATCTATCACTGAATAACCCTATAAAAGGGTTGCAATATACCCAGGAGAAGCTGAAAATTACCCGCCAAATTTCTGATCGCTCTGGGGAGGGAAGTGCCCTGAGCAATCTGGGTATCGCCTACGATGACCTGGGAGACTACGCTAAAGCGGTTGAGTACTATCAGCAGTCATTGGCGATCGCTAAAACAATTGGCAACCGACAGGGAGAAGGCATTGCCCTGGGTAATCTGGGCTTGCTCTATGAAACACTGGGCGATGCAACCAGGGCAATTGATTATCAGCAAAAGCGGTTGACCCTGACCCGTACCATTAAAGACCGGCAGGGTGAAGCACAGGCATTGATTAATCTGGGGAAGGTTTACACCGCTCAAAGTCAGGTTGCTGAAGCAATAGAGTTCTACCAACAGGGGTTGGAGATTGTCAGAACAATGGGTGCCCGCCGAGAAGAAGGAATTGTCCTTAGCAATCTGGGCGGTGTTTTCCTGGATGCGGGTGATCTGGTTGTGGCTGAAAAGTATTTACGCCAGAGCATTGAAGTCTGGGAATCTCTGCGGGCAGGCTTGGGCAGCGATGATGCCAGCAAAGTTTCTATTTTTGAATTTCAGGCTCACACCTACCGCCTGTTGCAAAAAGTTCTGGTTGACCGCAACCAACCCCATGCCGCCCTGGAAATCGCTGAACGAGGACGGACTCGCGCCTTTGTCGAATTACTAGCAACCCGGCTGGCTGACCAGCGCAAAAATTTAAGGGGAGGCGAAAAACCGCAAACTCGATCCTCCGGTAGAGATGGGAATCAGCCAGTTGGCGCGAATTTGAAATCGCCTACGTTTGAGCAAATCCAGCGCATTGCGCAGCAACAAAATGCCACTCTGGTCGAGTACTCCATCCTCTATGGTGAGGTAAAAGTGAATGGGCGCGAGGTGACTCAAGAATCTCAGCTTTTGATTTGGGTCATTCAACCCACAGGAACGATTACACTGCGTCAGGTTGATCTGCACCTTTTACAGGAGCAAAACACTTCTCTCAGCAGCCTGGTGAACCGTAGCCGCAGCCAGATCGGGGCAGGTGGGCGCGGCATCGGTGTCATAAACAGCAAACTGGAACCTGCCAGTCTTACCAATCAACCTTTGCAGCAACTCCACCAACTGCTGATTCAGCCGATCGCAGATCTGCTGCCCACAGACCCCAATGCCCGTATCATTTTCATTCCCCAGGATGCGTTGTTTCTAGTCCCCTTTCCCGCCCTGCAAGCTCCAGCGGGACCCTACTTAATTGAACAACACACCCTCTCCATCGCACCCTCCATCCAAATCTTAGACCTGACCCGCCGGATCAAAGCTGAAAAACAGCCCCCATTCCCCACCCCCTCTGCTCTCATTGTCGGCAATCCCACCATGCCCAAAGTGGTCTTAGCAGCCGGAGAACCCGCGCAACAGCTTGCGGAATTACCGGGGGCAGAGCAAGAAGCAACGGCGATCGCTACCTTGCTCAATACCCAACCGCTGATCGGGAATCAGGCAACCAAATCCGTAGTGATGCAGCAGATGGAAAATGCCCAGATTATTCACCTGGCAACCCACGGGTTACTGGATGACTTCAAAGGGCTAGGAGTACCGGGGGCGATCGCATTAGCTCCTTCCCCCAGAAATGCTGCCCTGGCTCCCTCTGGTCAAGACAACGGACTACTGACTGCCAGTGAGATTTTAGACTTAAAGCTAAATGCAGAATTAGTTGTCCTGAGTGCCTGTGATACCGGACGGGGTTCGATCACAGGTGATGGAGTCATTGGCTTATCTCGCTCCCTATTGACTGCCGGAGCTTCCAGTGTAATTGTCTCCCTCTGGGCAGTGCCCGATACGCCCACAGCTTCACTAATGACCACCTTTTACCAGCATCTCCACCATCGTGGCTGGGACAAAGCCCAGGCACTGCGACAGGCAATGCTAACGACCTTAAAGCAATATCCCAATCCCCGCGATTGGGCTGCCTTTACCTTGATTGGAGAACCCTAAGGGTGAAGCTACACCCTTTCTCAGTGCCCTGAAAGATTGGCTGTCACAATCTGACTGCCCGAAGTGTCTACACCTGTCTCAGCACCAAGCTGCAATGCACTGCCAGCATCTTCATCAGGCTTTTCAATCACATCGCTTTCGTAGCTAGACTCATCCTCATGGATTGGGTCGTTTTCGGCGGCTTGTTTGAGTTCAACCGGGTTCGGCGTATTGAATAAAAGCTTTTGTTGCTCGTTGTGGTCAGTCACCATAATTGCACCTGGTAAGCATTAACATTTACTTTCCAGTGTTCAACGCTATCCCTAATCCCGCGTCTTTCTCAAGAAATAATCTGAGCAGGACTTCAGCCTAAATGCTAGGCGCGATCGCGCTCCAGATCTCGGATGACTTTCTCGTAGACCCAGATAGACGAGCGATGTGGATTTTGGGCTTTAGTTTGCTCCACCAAACGGACAGCCAGGTCTTCATTGCCATTGACCAACTCCAGCAATCGGCGATGTAAGCCAAGCACCTCCCAACCAGGACTGGTGGACTGCTGAGTTTGCTGGACAACCTGTTCTCCTCGCTCAATGCACTCATCCAGGATTTGTTCAACCTGGGCTTTGAGATCGGATAGGCTGTCATCCAGCTTTTCAAATTTTTCTGCGGTATATGCCGCTAGACCGACACCGAAGTAAACTGCCTTCTGGAAAACGTCACTCAAACTATCCATCTGCGTTGTAATTCTCTTTACAAAGATGAGATTTGTTCCATCTGTTAAACCTCACCAACTTAGAAACCCGTAGTTTTTCCTGGGAAAAATCTCCAGTTCTCAACTTGGATGCAGGTTTATTCCGTGATTACAACATAAACTCGCAGGGGTTCGCCTGAAAAAGTGTAAATATTCAAATAAATCGCCACTTTAATTAAGAAATTGATAAGTTATTGCAAATCTTAGATGGGCGTAATTAATAACGGGATGGGCAACTAATTTACCCTCATTCCCACCCTTCTCCCCAAGGAGAAGGGCTTTCAGACATTTCCTGTTCCCTCTCCCATCGGGAGATGGCTAGGGTGTAGCTTGCGTCCCAAAGGGTGGGCAGTTTTTGCAGGCATTTTAGCAAAGTTGCAGATCGCATCATTAGGAGACCGTTATAGCGATTAGGTTCATTCAACCATTGGACCCGCTTCCACAATTGCCTGGGGTGCCTCTGCAAACTGCTTGAAGTTCTCTGCAAATTGCTTTGCCAATCCCCGCGCCTGTTGGTCGTAAGCAACCGGGTCATGCCAGGTCAGTTTGGGGTCTAAAATTTCGGAGGGCACACCAGGAACTGATTCAGGTACGAGAATTCTGAAGATGGGATGGGGTTTGTAGTTGACCGACTCCAATGTCCGATTCAGGGCAGCAGAGACCATTGTACGGGTGTGTTGAATCGAGACTCGTTTGCCAACCCCGTAACCTCCCCCTGACCAGCCGGTATTCACTAAGTAGACTTGGGTATCCGGGTGTTGCAGCAGGCGATCGCCCAACATCTCTGCATAGACCATAGGTGACAGCGGGAAAAAGACCTGCCCAAAGCAGGCAGAAAACGTGCTTTGGGGTGTGGTAATCCCTCGCTCTGTTCCTGCCAGTTTACTGGTGTAACCTGACAGAAAGTGATACATTGCCTGTTCACGAGTTAACCGGGCAATCGGAGGTAACACCCCAAAGGCATCGGCAGTCAGAAACAGAATCGTTTGGGGATGATTCCCCAGTCCAGAGGCAACGCTATTGGGAATGAACTCTAAAGGATAGGCAGCGCGGGTGTTTTCGGTGAGGCGATCGCTGTCATAGTTCAGCTTGCGGGTCACTGGATCCAGGTCCACATTTTCAAGTAATGCCCCAAACCGAATGGCTGACCAGATCTGCGGCTCATTTTCCTGGGACAGGCGAATAGTTTTCGCATAGCATCCCCCTTCAAAATTAAAGATGCCATCCTGCGACCAGCCATGCTCATCGTCTCCAATCAAGCTCCGCTCTGGGTCGGCTGACAGTGTAGTTTTACCCGTTCCTGAAAGCCCAAAGAGCAGAGCAGTGTGACCATCGGCAGCTATATTAGCGGCTCCATGCATGGGCAGCACATCGCGTTTGGTCATGACATAGTTCAGTAACGAGAATACCGACTTCTTCATCTCTCCGGCGTAGTAGGTGCCGCCAATCAGCACGATTTTGCGAGTCAGGTGCAACACAATGAAGGCTTCGCTATTTAAGCCATTGGTTCCCGATTCCCCCCGCAGTCCGGGTAATGCAATTACGGTGAAATCGGCATGGTGGTTGCCTAACTCTTCAGAGGTGGGGCGGCGGAAAAGCTGATGCACAAATAAGTTTTGCCATGCAAATTCATTAATTACCCGCACCCCAAAGCGATAGGTCGGATCAGCCCCAACATAGCCATCGAAGACATAAAGGTCACGCTGCTGTCCATATTCCAGTGCTTGCTGATGCAGCCATTCAAAAGTTGCTTCGGAAAGGGGACGGTTAATTTCATTCCAATCAATCTCATGACGAGTTTCTGGCTCATCTACAATGAATCGGTCTTTGGGGGAGCGCCCGGTATATTTTCCCGTCTCGACACAGAGCGCACCATTTTCTGCTAAATGCCCTTCACCCCGTATTACCGCATGTTCTACCAGTTCAGGAACAGAAAGATTGTGGTAAACCTGATGCAGATTTTTTGCTGCCAGAACTAGCAAATTATCAACGGTTTCTATCGGTGTTTGTTTAGATTCTTGTAAATCATTTTGCTCAGAGAATCTAGCTAGATCTTCTTTAACTGGGTGCAGATTCCATGTGGGGTTAGTCTGAAGAAGATGATCATCGGATGTAACTAATTCTTGATTATCTGGTGTGACTACTTCACACCGATTTAAGCGGGAGCAAATGAGCCACGAAATAACTTGACGCTGGTAATCTTGATTCTCTAAGTTGCTCTGGACTTCCATACTAAAGCCTCCCATGATCAAATTGTGATGATTTTCCCCTTATCGAACAGCCTGATTAGCGCTTAAAAGCAACTCCACGCAAATACTGAACCCCGCAAATACTGAATCCTTCAAGAAGGGGTTATTAAAAGTTAAAAAGAGTGGACAAGAGGCTATCTTTTGAATCAAGATTTGCTTCAACGAAGTTTCTGATTAGAACCTCTTCTGCAAGAAATGGCAGAATTAAGAGGTCGTGACTTCTCCTCACTTCCCCTGCGCTCCTCACTCTCCCTAAACCTGAAGTTTTTGGTGCTGAGTAATCACTTCAAGTGGGAGCATTATATTTGTAATATGTCTGATCCCAGCTTAAATAGCAAGTTAATAATTATGTGTTGATTGACAAGAGTTTCCAGCACCAATCGTGGACATATTCGGCACTTCAACCCCACCTATGACATAAGTTTATCTATACTAAATCGTCAATGCCCATACTTTCGTGAGAATATTCAACTAGATAAATAAAGTGTGAATTAAGTTCTGTAAAAGTAGCAAATTTTTTAGTGCTGTAACGAAAGCTGGTTCAGCTTGTCTGCAACGCTTGCCTCACTTGTTTAGGAGAGAACTCAAGGCTGTAAATTCATCACAAAATCAGGTACAGCCAGAACATGAAAGTAAACCAGCATCGAAACAAGAATGGTGTAAAGGGTAGAGCCACCAAGCCCAATGAGTAAATCTCGTTTGAGGTTCCGTTTCTCTTCCGTTAAGAACATATCCATTGCGCCAAACTGCATCATCAGAATGCCGAAGACATTTGAAAGCCAGTAACCAGCGATCGTCCCAGGCAAAAACCAGTCTGAGTGAAACCAAGCCACCGCATAGCCAAATACCAAGGCGATCGGTAGATTAAAGAACAGATCGTTCCACCAGGAAAGGGGAGACAGCATATAGCCAATTCCCACCATTGCCCCGCCCCGTAGTTTCTTAAACAGATTCAGCATTTCGATTGCCAGATGATTACGCCAATTAAGAGCCTGTTTGACACCTAAACCAAATCCACGTTGAGAACCGTAGTTCTAAGCCCTCACCCCCAGCCCCTCGCCCAGGGGGCGAGGGGAGCCGGAAGAACCCTTCAAAGTCCCTCTCTGGAGTTATGGGTCACCTGCTTGACAAAATCCCATGACAGGGATTTAGGGTGAGGGCTAACCTGGCAATCTCCAGGTTTCAAGTTGTATGGGGTTTATTAGCAGTTTAGCCGTTATTGACTTTGCGATTCTTTAACGACCTTTAAGATCGTTGTGACTAACGGTAGTGCTGAATAGCATCACCCCGATTTGACACCATGACTTGATTCAATTCATTCTCGTCCAGTGTCTTGTGCAGTTTTTTGAGTGTACGGACGGTCTGCTCATAGTTAGTGGTATCACCCTGGTCTGAGAATAACCTGGCTGCTTGCCGCAGATCATGAGTAGCATCCAATCGGTGCCCAATTTTGATGCAGGCAAGCCCCCGGTAAAAATAGGCGTTGGCATCCTGGGGATTGAGGCGGATGACTTCGGTATAGTCCTGAATTGCGCCCAATTTGTTTTGCATCCGGGTCCGGGCAAGCCCCCGGTAGAGGTAGGCGATGGAGTAGTCAGGGTTGACTTGAATCGCATCCGTGTAGTCGGCGATCGCCCCCAGTTTGTCCCCCATTTCTGAGCGGATAAACCCCCGGTTGCAGTAGGCGATATAGTTTTGGGGATTGTAGTGGATGGCTAAGGCAACATCTTCCAGTGCCCCCTGGCGATCGCCCCCGTCATAGCGAGCCAAGCCCCGGTTGTTGCAAGCAATATCGTGATTGGGCTGAATCCGCAAGACTTCTGTGTAGTCAGCAATTGCCCCCTGGCGATCGCCCAGGTCATAGCGGGTCGATGCCCGATTGAAGTAAGCCGCGGTATCGGTTTTGTCTAACACGGGGTCGTCAAATCGATCCACCAAGCCCTGAATTACTTCATGGTCGGTCGTTCGCAGACCCACAGCAGCTTGGGGAAACACAACGCTGGCAGTCGGAAGAGACTGGGCACCCAGGATGGCAAAACTGCGATCGCAGACCAAAAAGTTTTCACTGGTTCCCAGAACCTTGAACCGAAACTGGTCTGGGTACTGCCGTTTTAGCTGGGTCAACTGATTCAGGGTGTCATAGAGGAACCCTTTTTCAGATGGATTGATGCTGCGACGGCGATCGATGGAGCGGGGGAAATGCTGGTTGGCAATATCACCCAGATGTCCCCATCCAATATCCAGACAGCCTTTGCGATCTAGAAATGCCTTAAACTTCTGAATCACCGTGTTGTTTAACGTTTCTGGGGTTGGGAAAGGATAGACCACAATCAGCCTTGCCTGAGCAGTCTCCAGGGACTCTTCCAGCAGCTTGCGACTGAAACCCTGGGCAGCATCACCGCCTTTGACATCAAACACTAGCTCGTAGGGGCGGGCAGGGGGATGGGACTGTAACTGCTGGCTCACCTCTTCCAACTGGCTTTGAACGGCAGCTTCCACTTGAGATTGCACATCCACAGTGCTGTTCTCTACCCATTCAACCCGCGCTGCCAGATATTTCACCTCATTTTGTAAAGCGCTGGTATCCAACACCTGGGGCAGACGGTTGACCCAGTCGCGCAGGGTTTTCTGCTGGCGATCGATACTGTGGGTAAACTGTTGTACAGCCGTTAGCTGCTGCTGGAGCGGTCCCAATTGGGTAGACACCACTCCTTGCACTTCGGTTTGCAGGGTTGACAGGTCGGCACTGGTTGGAAGCTGATTGAGCCGTTGTTCCAGTCCGGCAACCGTGGTTCTCAAGGTTTCTAACAGAGAAGCCTGAGAGTGCGCTTGATGGTCTAACAGCGGCGCAGTCGCCTGTCCGGACTGGATTTTGGTGGTCACTGTATCAAGCTGCTTCTTCAAAATGGCGGTGGCAATTTTGAGCGGGGTGACGATTTGTTCAATCGATTCACTTTGTTGAGCAAGCTTTTCGACCTGGGTGTTGAGGCGTGCCAGTTCACGCCGAGACACCATATCGCCCATCATTTTGACCAGAGAATCGACATCTTGCTTGAGCGAACTGGGGTCAAAGGGGGTAGGCAGCTTGTTCAGACGGCGATTGAGATGGTCAATCTGTTCCTGCATCGCCCGGTTACTGTTCAGCTTTTGTTCGTCGCTCAGGTTTTGCAGATTAACTCGCAGTTGGGACAATTCTGATTTAATCAGGGCGATCGCGTCTTCCAAGCCCTCCACCCGGTTGGTCGCACTCATTCGATGGAGTTGAGTGGTAATACCGCTGAGGGTATCTGCCACACTGGTATATTGTTCCTGCAACTGGCGCATTTCCTGCCGGACTGAACGCCATTCGGGTTTGGCAATTTCGCGCTTAATTAGATTAATCTCCTGGGTTAGCTTCTCCAGGTTTTCCTCACTCTTACTCAGCACCGATTTTCTTAAGCTGGCAAGGTCAAGAAAGTTGGGTAATACCTGAACTTGCTGTTGCAACGCCGCAATGTCGGTTGATAGTTTCTGGTCAATCTGCGACGCAGCAACGGCAGCCCCCTCTTTCACCGAGGCATCCCCTCGCCGTCGGTTAATTAGGTTCAGTAAAAGCAACGCTGACATTGGCGCGGCTGTCAAGAGTAACGGTTGCACAGCTACCGCTGCGGCGACCGAACCAACGCCTGTTCCAACTAATAGTAGATACTCCGTGATGTTTAACCAGTTACGTTTCACAGATGCCTCAGACCGCTGATGGTTTAAAAAGACTGGAAGACTGGACACGAGCCATGCGGGGGGTTCTTTTTCTCTTTCTTCATCCCCTTGCAGAGAGAATCAGGAAATCTATCGTCTGGGGATTGGGGTTCTGATAAGAACTTTATATAGTTGCGAATAATAGGAATGTAACCGGAAATGTTAGGTTAACCGGGGGCGATTCCGTCCACTATAAGCAGGGTAATCTCCGTCATCACGTTATAATCTTCGGATGTTTAAGCTACGTAAACCGGGTAAACGGGCGGTAGTTTGCAAAACGCAGTCAAGAGGTATCTGAGGCAGTGACACAAATCGAGAGCCGCACCAAAACTCCACCATCCACCGTTCCCGGTCCACCCAATCGTCCACCTAATGCCGCACCGTCGCTTGCTCCCCCTACAAAGCAGCGATCGCTGGCAGACTGGGTATTTCGCGGCTTGATGGTGGCAGTCGCAGCCACCGCTTCGGCAACCCTCGGTCTGGCAGTTGCCATGCTCACGCCTCTCCCCACGGGGCTTGCTTCCAGCGAAAAAGATGGGTATTCCCTGGATGATCTCTGGCAAAATGGGTTTCAGTACAAAGTTTCCCGTCCAGTCAATGTCCTGGTGATGGGAATTGACCGGGTGCTCGATATGCCCAAAGGCACTGAAACTATTTTTGATGGGCGCAGTGACACGATGATGCTGGTTCGGGTTGACCCGGCAGAAGATGCGGTTATGCTACTTTCCATTCCCAGGGATACTCAGGTTGAAATTCCCGGTATAGGCATGACTAAGGTCAACGATGCCAACGTGCGGGGTGGTCCGAAGCTGGCAGCAACCACGGTGAGTAGTACCCTAAATGGGGTGCAAATTGACCGTTATGTCCGGGTCAGCACCGATGCCTTTCGGGAAATAGTGGATCTCTTGGGAGGCGTTGAGGTCTTCGTGCCCAGAGATATGTTCTACGAAGACCAGACTCAGAAGCTAAGAATTGATCTGAAGCAGGGGCAACAAACTCTCAACGGTGACCAGGCTGAACAGTTTGCCCGTTTCCGCTACGATGATTTGGGTGATATTGGACGGGTACAGCGGCAGCAAGTTCTACTAAAGGCACTCCTGAAACGGCTGACCAACCCAATGGTGATTCCTCGCTTACCTTCCCTGGTTTCCGGGATGCAGAAGTACATCGACACCAATTTGACGCTGGAAGAAATGCTGGCGTTGGCAGGTGCGGGACGCAAGTTGAGCCAGGGCAATTTTAAGATGGTGATGCTGCCAGGACGCTTTAGCACTCCAAGTGAGTTTATTGCCAGCTATTGGATCATGGATCCAGCAGGGCGCGATCGCGTTATGCAACAATACTTCAAGGTTGATCCGGTGGGTACCTTTCAGGAACCTCGCCCAGCCAGCGCCCTGCGAATTGCGATCCAAAATGCCTCTACCAATCCAGATGCGGCACACGAGATGCGGCAGCATTTAACCAAGCTTGGTTTCTATAATGTCTATATCGCCCCCGACTGGGCAAATCATCAGCATCAGACCCAAATCGTGGTGCAGCAGGGCGATTTGAGCGGTGCCGAGGAGTTGAAAAACCTGCTTGGTACGGGCATGGTTGAAGCCAACTCAACCGGGGATTTGGAATCTGATCTGACTGTTCGGGTGGGGGATGACTGGACAGCCGCCTGGGAGCGGGAATGAGAAGGACAGTTTCCCAATGCCTTTGCCCCAAATTTTGCCCAAGAATTTGAAACCAATCATTTTGAGAGTGCTGGTGGTGACTCTCGCGATCGCCCTCGCCTGTTTGTGGGTGTTACTCAGCGCTAAACCAGCGTTTGCCCAGGAAAAAACGATCAATTATAACAACACCACCCTGCTTGGACGGGATTTCTCTAATTCCGATTTGGAAGGAGGAGTGTTTGTTGCAGCCGAGATGCGGGATGCCAACTTTAGTGGAGCGAACCTGAAAAACGCCATTTTGACGAAGGGCAATCTGTTGGGAGCCAATTTGACCGGGGCAAACCTGGAAGGCGCTCTGGTCGATCGCGTCACCCTCTACAAGGCAAACTTGACCAACGCCATTCTAGTCGAAGCAACCCTGACCCGCAGCATCTTGGACGAATCTGTCATCACAGGAGCCGATTTCACCGATGCCCTGATTGACCGCTACGATGTCTCCCAGCTTTGCCAGCGGGCAGAAGGAATCAATCCGGTTACAGGAGTTGCTACCCGCGATAGTTTAGGCTGTCGCTAAGGTACAGTGTGACGGGCATCGAGGGCTTCGAGTTGAGCATTTAAGTTACCTGGGAAGACCAAAGTTACCTGTTGAAAGGTTTTGGACGGGATCTATCCCTATGTGCTATGAGCTGAGCGCGGTTGAGAGAGCTGCATTTGCGGTTCGTTGAGGTAAAACTCACTCGGCTGCCGTTTTTTTAACATATGCACCTTCTATATCTTGACGACGCTGGCTCCGCTGCAAATAGTAATGAAGAGTACTTTGTCTTAGCGGGTGTTTCTGTTTTTGAAGCCCAACAAACTGGTTTACTCAAGAGCTAGACAGGCTTGCCCAAAGTATTGATCCGGCAAATCCAAGCCAAGTAGAATTTCACGCTTCAGAAATATTCTCTCGACGAACCGCTCCTTGGAATTCAATGTCCCGTGAAGATGCTCAAGGGGTTATCAAGGCAGTTTTATAGGTTCTAGCAAGAAGCTATGATAGTGCGCGTGTATTTGCCTGTGCAGTTCATAAAGCTTCGTATCCTGGTCGTGATCCTGTTGAGTTGGCGTTTGAGGATCTCTGTAGTCGATTTAATCTTTACTTATCTCGTCTCAGGGCTTCAGGAGATCGTCAGCAAGGTCTGCTAATCCTTGATAAGAGTACCTATGAAACAACGTTACAAAGACTAGCAAGGGATTTTCAAACCATTGGAACTCAGTGGGGTGTGATTCGCAACCTCGCTGATACTCCTTTTTTTGTAGATTCTCATGCATCAAGGCTAGTTCAACTAGCCGATCACGTTGCGTACTCCATCTTTAGGCGTTACAACGCACGAGACACGCAGTATTTTGATATTTTTGCTTCCAAGTTCGATTCAGCAGATGGAGTCGTACATGGATTAGCTCATAAACAGATGATTGATCAAAACTGTATGTGCCCTGCCTGTCTCAGTCGGCGCGTATCTCAATCTTTGCGAGGTGTGATTGGTGAGGGCGACGTCTAAAACTTCTTCCCCGTGCCCTGCACCCAATTCTTACTACTTTCCCCACTCAAACACAACTGCGCCCCAGGTCAACCCGGCTCCAAAACCGGAAGCCACAATGGTATCGCCAGGTTTAACGGTGCCCTGGCGTACTTCCTCATCCAGTGCCAGGGGAATGGAAGCCGCTGAAGTATTGCCGTACTTCGCCAGATTACTGATCACCTTTTCAGACGGAATTTTTAAGCGGGCAGCCACCGCATCCAGAATCCGCTGGTTTGCCTGGTGCAGCAGCAACCAGTCTATATTTTCAACCGACAGATTTGCCCGGAATAGAGCCTTCTCAATCACTTCGGGTACCTGACGCACGGCAAAGCGGTAAACTTCCTGCCCATTCATGGTGACCGGATGAAACGTACCCTGCCCGATCGTAGTGTCCTCCAACAACTCCTTGGGTTGGGGTTGGTATGCCAGGTTGAGGCAACTATTCTGCGTTCCATCGCTGCGGAGTTCAAACCCTAGCAGCCGATCGCGATCGCTTGCCTGAAGCACCACTGCCCCGGCACCATCCCCAAACAGCACACAGGTCCGGCGATCGGACCAGTCCACCCAGCGGGAAAGGACATCTGCTCCAATCAGTAAGACATTCCGGTAAGTACCAGCCCGGATAAATTGCGCCGCCGTCACCAGCCCAAACACAAAACCAGAACAAGCAGCCGTCAGGTCAAAGGCAACTGCTTGGGTCGCTCCCAATCGTGCCTGAACCAGGCAAGCGGTACCAAACAGGTCGTCGGGGGTAGAGGTTGCCAGCAAAATCAGGTCCAAGTCTGTCGGTTCCAGACCCGCCATGGCGATCGCCCTCTTACCTGCCTCTGCCGCCAGCAACGCCAGTGACTCCGAAGGAACCGCCAACCGCCGCTGGCGAATGCCCGTGCGCGACGCAATCCATTCATCCGAGGTCTCAACAACCCGACTCAATCCATCATTCGCCAGGGAGGTCGCCGGTGTGGCAGAACCCGATCCTGTAATTGCGATGCCCGTCCCTATCTGTTTCAAAGCCATTCTCCATCGGTCACTGGGATTTCCAGAAAGTTAGGCGATCAGCCATCTGCCTGATGGCTACCCACCACTGACTGTCGATCATCCCCTCGGTAGCGAGACTGAATCCGCTCCAACACTTTATTATCAAACGCTTCTCTGGCAAGCCGCGCCGCATTGAAAATACTGGGAGCCTGGGAACTGCCGTGGCTAATAATGCAAACCCCCGCCACCCCCAGCAGCAATCCGCCCCCATGTTCGGCATGATCCATCCGCTGCTTAATCCGTCTCAGGTTTGGCTTCAGGAGAGAAACGCCCACCTTGCCGTGCAAACCCTGGGGCAGTTCCTCCCGCAAAATTTGCAGCGCCACCTCGCCCACTGCCTCCGCAAACTTCAATAGCACGTTACCGACAAACCCATCACAGACAATCACATCAAAGTTGCCGGACAACACATCCCGCCCCTCAGCATTGCCAATGAACGGAATCTGGGCATTTTTCTGCAAAAGCTGATGGGTGCGCAGTGCCAGTTCATTTCCCTTACAGTCTTCCTCACCAATATTCAGAAGCCCCACTTTAGGGTCAGACACCCCCAGCACATACTGGGAATACATGGTGCCCAGAAAGGCAAATTGCTCTAAGAACTTGGGGCGACAGTCTACATTTGCGCCCACATCCAAAATGATGACTGGTTTACCGGCAACCAGAGTAGGTAGCACGGCTCCGATCGCCGGACGGTCAATCCCCGGCAACCGACCGAGACGCAGCAGTGCCGCTGCCATCGCCGCCCCCGAATGACCGGCAGAGACAACCGCATCGGCTTCCTTCTTCTTGACCAAATCCATCGCTACATTGATCGATGCCTTTGGTTTACGTCTGAGCGCACTTAACGGCTCTTCACTCATTTCAATCGCCCCCTCAGAAGGCACAATTTTGAGGGAAGACAGATTGACAGCCGACTTTACCGAATTCTTTATCTGGTCTGGCTCACCGACCAGCAACACCTCAACACCCAATTCTTCCTGTGCCCTGAGTGCTCCAACCACAATTTCAGCCGGGGCATTATCCCCGCCCATTGCATCGATCGCAATCCTTGCCCGCGTTGATCCCATTGGTCAAAGTTATAGAAACCTTACAGATTCTATCAGTTTTACCCGCAAGTTATCGTTTGATGAAGCCAGCAAAACCTGGAAAACCCTGTTTGACTATTCGTTTCATCCGTCTCAGAACCATCATCTAAAAACTGATGCAAAAAAGGAGTGCGCGAGAAACCAGTCCAAACGGGGCATTATTCATTCAGCAGAGTTCTCCCCACCCACTTTCTACCGTGCATCTATCATTTAACCGCTTCAGTCGCTATGTGGCGCTTTTGCTGGCACTGGCATTACCCGCCTGTCAGGAAGGACAAACTCAGCCCATTCGCCCAGACCCCCTACCCCAGGATGAGCAGATTCAGGTCTACACGAACCACAACCTTGCTACCAGCTACACCGATCCTTACCGTAACCAGACCCGCGACGGCGACGATCTGGAGCAAGTGATTGTAGAAACCATCTCCGCTGCTCAAACCAGCATCGATGTGGCAGTCCAGGAGCTTCGCCTGCCCCGCATTGCAGAGGCACTGATCGAACGACACCGGGCAGGGGTCAAGGTGCGAGTCGTTTTAGAAAACACCTACTCCCGCCCCTTCAGCAGTTTTACCCCAGAAGAAATTGCCAAACTGCCAACCCGCGAGAAAAGCCGCCACGAAGAATCCAAACTATTGATTGACCTGGACGGGGATGGTCAACTGAGCCAGGAAGAAATTAACCAACGGGATGCCCTGGTCATGCTGGATCGGGCTGGCGTTCCCCGGATTGATGATACTGCCGATGGTTCAGCCGGTAGTAACCTGATGCACCACAAATTCGTCGTGGCTGACAGCCGGATGGTGATTGTCACCTCCGCAAATTTCACAACCAGTGATGTGCATGGAGACTTCAAAACTTCTGCCAGTCGGGGCAATGCCAATAATCTGCTGAAATTGGACAGTCCGGAACTGGCAGCCCTGTTCACGCAGGAGTTTAACATCCTCTGGGGAGATGGACCAGGCGGCAAACCAGACAGCAAATTTGGAGTGAAGAAACCCTTTCGTCCGGCACGGCAGGTGACGATCGGTGCTACCCAGGTTGAGGTGCAATTTTCGCCTTCCTCCCGCACCATTCCCTGGAACAACAGCACCAACGGCATGATTGGCAAGGCACTCAGTACAGCGACCCAGTCGATTGAGATGGCTCTATTCGTCTTCTCAGACCAAACCCTGGTTAACCTACTGGAGCCTGTGCAGCAGAAGGGGGTTGAAATTCGAGCACTGATTGAGCCGGGTTTTGCTTACCGTCCCTATAGCGAAGCCCTCGATATGCTAGGCGTCGCGATCGCTGATGAGAACTGCAAATACGAACCTGGCAACCGCCCCTGGCAGCACCCGATTACAACCGCTGGTGTGCCCCGCATGCCGCCCGGAGACTTGTTGCACAACAAATTTGGCGTTGTCGATCAGCAAACCGTGATCACGGGTTCCCACAACTGGACCGATGCCGCCAACCTGGGCAACGATGAAACCGTCCTGGTGATTAAAAATCCAATGGTTGCCGCCCACTACCTGCGAGAGTTCGATCGCCTCTACACCAACGCGATTCTAGGCGTTCCCCCAGCCATTCGCAAAAAAGCAGAGGTACACCGTCAGCAGTGCCCCCTACCCCAGGCGGTTGCCCCCCGTGCGGCTCTCCCCATTACGCCAGATAACGACAAAAGCCTGACACCGACGAGAGCAGCAAAAAAATCTACCCCGTCTCCATCCCAGCCAGCAGAGCAGCGAATTAACTTGAATACTGCCACCCAGTCCCAACTGGAATCCCTGCCGGGGGTAGGCCCCGCCCTGGCAAAGCGAATCATTGCCGCCCGCCAGCAAAAGCCCTTCCGCTCCCTAGAGGATCTTGATCAGGTTTCCGGAGTTGGACCCAAACTACTGGATAAGCTCAAAGACCAGGTGACCTGGTAAAGGAAGGCTAAGTAACGGCTACACCCTCCTTTTCCACGTAACACCTAACACCTAAATACCTGCTATATAATGCCTGCAATGAGAGGATCCCAACAACCTGATGTCAGCGCCCGCTTTTGAGACAAGCAACTTTGAGACAAGCAACTTAGACTGGCAGATACAGCAAACCTGGAAACGATTGAATGAATGGCTGGAACTGCAACTGTCTGGGTTTAGCGATCGCCTGGATGTACCTGATTGGTCTCCGGCAGCGTGGTTTTTAGAACTGGCGTTCTGGCTGATCGTGGGTTTGCTCGTCGCCTGGTTGGGTTGGCAGCTCCTTTATCGTTTTTATCCTTCGCTGGTAAGGTGGAATGCGCAAGTCCAGCGATCGCTGAATCAGCCCAGTCCTTCAAGAAACTTCGACAAAACCGTCCAGGACTGGCTACGGCGGGCGCAGGAGTGGCAACAGCAGGGCAACTATCGGGAAGCCTGTCGATCGCTTTATATGGCAATGATCCAGCAATTGAACGATACCCACCAGGTTCCCCATGCAGCCAGCCGCACCGATGGAGAATATTTACAACTGGTGCGGCAGCTACCCGATGCCGGTTCCTATCAAATGCTGATTCAGGTTCATGAGCAGATTTGCTTTGGAGAGGGAGCAATCACATCTGAGGTCTTTCAACGTTGTCAGCAGTCATTTCGCAAGATTGAAGGAAACGGAAGGCAGGAGTAGAGAGTGAAAAAGAGAAAGAGGCAAAATCCAAAACCTAAAATCTAAAATCCAAAATCAAATTGGGAATGAAACTGAGGAAACGGTGGATATGGCTTGGGGGACTGACGGTAGTGATGATTGCACTACTAACGCTGATCATGGCTCCCAGAAGCAATCCCAATGTTCGGGGTTCGACCTTTAGCCGCGCTCCCGATGGCTACGGTGCCTGGTTTGCCTACATGCAGCAGCAGGGGGATGTCGTGCAACGCTGGCAAAAACCTTTGAACGAGTTCTGGAACCAGCCTGCAACCAGCACTCAGGCAAAATCTCCTGTGACGCTGTTACAAATCCATAGCCAATTAACACCCGCAACAAGCCTGACTCCCCAGGAAGAAAGCTGGGTTTCGCAAGGGAACACCCTGGTCATTTTGGGAGTCTGGGCACGGGTAACACCAGCCAACTTTAGGACTGACCAGTCCAGCCCGCAAGGGTTAGTCAAGATTGAGACAACCCGACGAGAGCAATCCCCAGAGGGGTTGTTGGGCGATATCTTTGGGGCAATTGTCTGGCGCAGAGCGATCGGAACCGGGCAGATCATTCTAGCCACTACGCCCCACCTCGCCGCCAATGCCTATCAAAAGGAACCGGGCAACTTTCCGTTTCTAGCGCAACTGGTCAAGCAAACCAACAACACCATCTGGGTAGACGAGTACATGCACGGCTACCGGGATACCAAAACGACGGCTGCCAAGCAAGAAGCCAGTCCCTCTGCCTGGATCGATTATCTGGTCAAAACTCCGCTTTTGCTTCCTGCAATACAGGTGGGTGTGTTGCTGTTAGTCCTGATTTGGGCAAACAATCGCCGGTTTGGTCGTCCTGTTCCACTCAAAACCGTTGCAGTCGATAACAGTGAAGCCTACATTCAGGCATTGGCAGAGGTGCTGCATAAGGCGAACCGGAGTGAGTTTGTCCTGGAAACCATTGGCAAAGAGGAGCAACTTCAGATTCAACGGGCTTTGGGACTGGGAGAAACACTGCTTGAACCGGAAACAGTCATCGGCGCATGGCAGCAGCAAATGAAGGACTCTAATTTGGAAATTAGACAGGTACTAAAGCCTCGGTTCAAGAAACAATCGGCAAGCGAACAGGATGTGCAAACCTGGTTAAACAATGTTAAGGCAGTCCGTCAAAAGCTTTCCAAAAGCCTATTCGACAAGCCTTAACTGCCAAGCCGATTACAAGACCCAGGAAGTTTTCGGAGAGGCTTTCCATGAAAACCGCGCTTGCAACAGCCGCTAAAGGGTGGGGAAGGCGCGGGAGAATTGCCATATTCACTAGAATTGGAATGTAGCGTTCGGTGAAACACCATACTGATGAACAATACACTCACAACTCTGCTACTACTCTGCCTCTTGCTGTTCCTGCTGATTTCCCCATTGTCAGCCTTTGCACCACTGCTTATGGTTGCGGTAGTTTCGATCATTGTCATGATGGGGTGGAGCCTGTTACGGATTCTGATTATGGGTGGCTCAGACCAGAGCGATCGCCCTCAAGCAACTGATGGTGATTAATGTGGCAATTCCTTTTTTACTGAGTCGGGTATTGCTGCGCTTTGCTAAAAAATCAGATGACTTGCTGGGTGAACTATCGGCAGTGGCACGAACACCGGACGGAAGCCTGTGGCTGGGTTCTGATGAACTCAAGACGATTGAGCGGCTATCTCCCATTGAATCCTGTGTGTTTGGCAACCATCAGTCCTTTGCCATCAACGATTTTATTCCTCTTTTTAATCAGGAGGATGAAATTGATATTGAAGGGATTGATTATGGGGATTCCTATCTTTGGATCACTGGCTCCCATAGCCTGAAACGAAAAAAGCCAAAGGGCAAAAACTCTGACAAAGATATTAAAAGACTAACGGAACTTAAACTGGACGCAAATCGCTATTTGATCGCTCGAATTCCAGTGGTTGAAGGGGAGCTATACAAGTCCTGTGACGATCCCAACCGGACGGATAAAAAACTTACCGCTGCTTGCCTTGAATGGAGTGAGGGCAGCAACCAATTAACCGAGGCGTTAAAGCAGGATGACCATCTTGGAGCCTATCTTTCAATGGCATTGCCCAGCAAAGAGAATGGCTTTGACATTGAAGGATTGGCAGTTCATCAGAATCGGCTTTTCCTGGGATTGCGGGGACCCGTTTTACAAGGTTGGGCAATCATTTTAGAAATTGAAGTTCAAGAATCTGAACCGGGAACTTTGACCCTGAAGGCGATCGGAGAAGGTGGCGAGCTGTACAAAAAACACTTTCTTGAGCTGAATGGGCTGGGCATTAGAGAACTTTGTTTCTATGGCAATGATCTCCTGATTTTGGCAGGACCTACAATGCACCTCGAAGGTTCCATGCAACTTTTCCGATTGAAGAAAGTGTTGAACCGCTCGGCAGACTCGCTGATGATGCAAACATCCAATCACCTGGATCTCCTGTATGATCTACCCTTTACCATTGGCAGCGATCATGCTGAAGGGTTAGCGCTTTTTCCCTGCCTGGGACAACAAAATGCACTGCTGGTAGTTTACGATCTACCTGATGAAAAGCGAAGGATTGAACCAAACGCCATTTTTGCAGATGTTTTTCTCCTAGAATAAGGTTCTAAATTTATGGATGCCCATGAACGGCTAAAGAAAGTTGAAACGGCAAAACTGGAAGCCGAGATCGCCAAAATTGTCTCTGAAGCTACTGGCTGGCAATACACCTGCAATGTTTCTCAGGTTGAGTACGGGGAACTGGGACGGGCAAACCTGAAGTTAACCCTCGAAACATCCGATTGGTTAAACACCAGCATCAAGCAGGATTGAGCAGGACTGGATTCACCCTTTTGATGAATCCGTAGTAATTTTTTTTGTGCCAATGACTGCCAATGATTACTACGGATTCAGCCTATCGATGACTTTTAGCCACAGAAACCCGATCGCCACCAGTCCCAGACATAGGAAAGCGCCGACGGCTGTTAGCTCCATTTCCCCGGTATCGACCTTGGAACGGCTGAGGAAAATCAATAACGCAAATATACTCGCAAGTGCCGTAACGACTGTTCCCAGCTTACTCCAGTCCGTGGGATTGCTCTTTGAAGTGGCTACGAGTGGTTGATTGACAGCCACGGTTGGACTCTGAGAAGCCATTTGACGAACCGTTATTTGAGCCGCAGATCTGGCTCGTTGCAGAAGGTTGCCAGACGTTGAAAAGATCGTAATCTGTTGAGACCGCCATTGCCCGGTTGCCTTTTTCAGATTTTTGCCTGCTTTCTTCAATGCCTTGACTGCTGGGTTTTTGGTAGGTGTTGCAACGGTTGGAAAGATATCAATAACCAGATTGGCTTTGCGATCGCACCAGTAACACCTGCCGTAGGTTTTGCTGTACCAATGGTTTTTCCCGCGCTTGCAGGGTACCAGTTCAGCGCGGGCAGCTTTCAACGCCCTGACCCAGTCTGCCGGGGTCGGGCGCAGTTCAGGTGCCCGATGTCCCGCATTAAAGCAGCGAAGAAAACAATCCTGTAATTCGGGATGAATAATATCAAGGGGAATGGTGAGGGGTCCCGGCTGAATCAAACTGTGGGGGGCATAGCACCAGAACCCCCGCCGCAGTAGTTCACCAGGCAGCGGAGAATCGCCTTCCCCAATCCACTTGCCCTTAAATGGATAGTCACCAAACAGCAGCAGATGGATAATCACACCCAACCGGAAGCGATCGTGAACCTCTGTTTGCTCAACCGTTGCCAGGTGTTGACTCATTAACTCAACCGGGGTAAAGCCTTCCGAACCTACCGGACAGTAATAGATTTCACCCGTTTCGGGATGGCGCACCTGAAACGAGTCGGTATCAATGATGGCAGGCAATGCGCGATCGTTGACCAGGATATTTTCCGGTTTAATGTCGCCCAGCACATACCCTGCATGGTGAATTGCCCAGATGATAGAGGCAATATTCATGGCAGTAGTGTGCAAATAAAGCCAGTTAAATCCAGGTAATACCTTTTGCCGCCGGGATGGGTTGTAAACATCCAGCAGTTGCACACTGTTGGCAATTTCTGGCATCAAAAAGCCCACTGGCTGACCACTGGCATCCTTCAACAAAGATTTAGCCCAGGCAAAGGAAATATGATTAATTTCCGCGTTTGGATCGCGAGGTGGATTGGCAACCATCACCTCCAATTTCTGAATCCGTTGAGGCGTTGGAGTGTGGTAAACCTTCGCCAGAACTCCCGTTAAATTTGTCTGCCAAACTTCCCCCTCACCGCTTTTAGCAATCCGCTGCGTCAAGGAAATCGTATGACCAGTACTGGCACAGGTAAAAAAAGACATGGGTAATTAACAATACCGACACAGCACCAACGTCTTATCATCATCGGTCTTTTGATTCAGCCGTTCAGATGCCAAAAAATTGATCAGATATTCATCATCCTGGTCTGGGCTAGGGGTCTCGACGAGATAGTCTTCCAACGGTTTGAAGAAAGGGGAAAATGCGGTCCAATCACTGAGACGGATGGCAACCCGTTCGATCGCATCTGAGGCGGCACAGATGAAGATTGGCTGATCCAGCAAAACGCGGACTTGCATGTCTTCCAGGGCATTGGAAGAAGTAACGAAGGTCGTCTGATTGGCAAATTCGCCCTTATCGGGTTGAAAGATCAGTTGGTAGTCCCTTGTTTTTGAGCGGGTCACGATAAAACCATCTCCAATTTGCATGGCGGCGACCCAGTTTGGCGTTGCCAGAAATAAAAGCAGGGTACACGCCAGGTCATCCGCCGAGTAGCCACCGATCGCTGCCTGGTGGTTCAATCCATCCCGAATTTTGGAGAAGGTTTTGGTGAAGATTTTGCGTGCCGTTTCTTCAGTGGGGGCATGGGGCAGCGAGTTCCACGAATGATGCCGCTTTTGCAGCCACCCCTCAGTCGCTGCCAGATAGTCTAGCGCAGTCGTCACTGCCAGTTTTGCGCCAATCTCAGAATGGCGGGCACTACCCGCCCCGTCGGCAACCGCGCCAATCACCACATCCCCCAGCACGAGATCGCCGCCAAAATCTTGACAGGGAAGCTGGTGGCACTGATGACTAGTGCCAATTACAGAACGGGCAATTGCTTGCCAACCCACAAGAAACCCTCAGTGTCAGGAAATTTCTGCCCAGCCCACCGGAGGCAGGGCGATCGCCTCACCTACCTTACCACTGGAGACTCGCTTCATCGACGTACTTAACCAGACAAACAGAGATTGAAAATCTAACCCATGCAACTTGGCGGGAGGACGTTCTGGCGCTGCAATTTTGCTCAGGGTAGTCAGATCTGCCCCTTCTACACCCACGGCAAAGAAACAGAATTTGCGATCAGCTTCCCCCAAGCGGACGCGCTGTGCCGCATTATGCCAGCTATCCGTGGGTGCGCCATCGGTGATCATAAAAATCCAGGGGCGATAATATTGAATGCCATTGGTTTTATAAACTTCCTTTCGCCCTTCCAGCAGATCGATCGCGTACTCGATCGCTTCTCCCATTGGGGTGTAACCATTTGCCTCTAAAACAGGGGGAGTTAACTGGTCAATCGTGACAAAGTCTTGAATCAACTGCACCGGACCAAAGGTGACGATCGCTACCTCCACGCTCAGAGAGGCTTTCGTATCTCGCTGCACATCTTCCTTCAACACCCCCACACCACGACTCAACTCCTGGATTGGCTGGCCCGACATTGAGGTGGAAGTATCCAGCAAAAGAACCACCGGGCAGCGGTTCTCAGGGTTTTCAACAAATTCGGGTAATCCTACAGGCATGGGAAACTCACACGGGGATCAAAATTTCCCCAATTTTACCGTTTGTTGCTTGCTTGGCAAGTACGGACATTTCCCCTAGCAAACCGGAGGATTATGGCAGAGTCATACAAAAAACTATGGTTCAAAGGTTTATAAAGATTTTTGGTTTAAACCTTGGGGACTCGAAATTAATCAAGTCCCAACGTCATTCCCGCGCAGGCGGGAATCCATCGTGGAGCAGATTGTCTAGCGGGTACTTTATTTTGGGGCACATCCCTTGTCTAGATTGCAACCTGTAGATCTTGCTCTCAACATGGATGAGGTTTATCAGCTTTATAAGGGGGGTCTTGAATTAAAGTGCGAACTCTATCTACTCATTAACCGGATCAGGGTCGCCTCCATCACAGCGGTTATTTGTCCCGACACCGTGTAAACCAGAGCTTCCCGGTATACCCGCTGGGCAGGATGGTTGATACTATTGGCGGCCCCTCCAGAGGCAGTGATAGCCCCATGAGCACAGCGGACTGCCAGTTCGATCGCCCATGCCCGTAGTGGCAGGTTTTTCTCAAAGGAATGATGGTCTGTGCTGGCTGAAAAAATGGATTGACGACATTCCTCTAACTCCTTTGTCAGAGACTCCTGGGCAGATTGCAGGAAGGACAATTGTTTTGCCTGATAAACCGCTCCCAGAATATCCAGTCCTGCCCTGGCACAACCCAGAGCAAAAAAACTGTGATGCAAGACATTCAGGCGATCGCTCGTCGCTACAGCATGGATTGGACTCACCCGTACAACCTCAGAATTGGGCAGAAACCAGTCCTGAAACTGTACCGTCACGGTTCGGGTCGAGTTCATTGCTGCCAGCGCCATCGGTTCGCTGCAAATCACTTTGCCCCCCGTGGGTTGCTCGGTGGTCTGAAAGGGCACTATCCCGTACACCGCCTGACCATTAGGTAAAACCGCCGCCCCAATAAAGGATTGGAAAAAGCCATACCCCGTCACCCAGGGAGACTCGCCAGTAAGCAAGTAGCCATCGGCATGGGCGATCGCTTTAACGGGAGGATGCGATCGCCGCAAATGGGCAAAGCTAATTCCTACCAATACCCGTCCACTACCCATATTGGGCAAATATGTTTGCTTCAGAGACTCATTCTCACTGTGTGCTAACAGCGTACCCGCACTTTGATGCTGTGCCTGCAAAAATGCCAGAGCGCCTGAATAGCGGGCAACCCCTTCCTGAAACCAACGAAAGGTAGATTCTTGGACCTCAGCCCCACCCCAGGCTTGGGGCACTCGCAATGCCAACAATGAATGAGTGCCCAGGACTTGCAGGGCTGTTTGGAGGGCGCTGGGATGACAATCGATTTCAGCCGCTTTGGGAGCAACTTCAGTGCGAAGTAGACTTTCCACTCGCTCTATCAGGGCTTGACTCGACTCCATGAAAATACCCTGGGGCAGGACGGTGTTGCTGAATAGAAGTATGGATTGAAATTTCGTTTCAATCCATACAACTTTTACTTCATACCCGGAATCAGCAACGCCTGGGGCAGGACTGACTGCTTAGACTGGAGAAGCTGTTCGGTGGATCATGGATCGCACCTGGGTCTTCAAGTCGTCTAGTTCAAACGGCTTGACTATATAAGCATCCATTCGGTTGTCCAGGCTCTTTGCTTGCTCTAGCGTTTGGTTTCTGGATGATATGAGAATAACCGGAATCCTGGAGGTATGGGGCTTTCTCCGGACTTGCTTTAAGAAAGCAAAACTATCCATCAGCGGAATTCCGTCATCACAGAACACAATCAAGTCTGGGGTGGTCATTTGCATCAGTTCAAGGGCACTGTCCCCATCCCTGGCAGAGGCAACCTCATACTCACAGGATTCCAGATAAGTCAAGATGAGAAAAATGGTGTAAAGCTCATCTCCAATCAGTAGTAAGCGATCGCGTTTAGCCCCTCTTTTTTCTTCCATCACAGTCCTGCTCTCCTGCATACATGCCCAGTTTTGCCGGTTCCATTTCTGTCTCATCTCGCCATGTAAAACTGGGATACTGATATCTATTCATCAATTTCCGGCTAAGTTCCACAGCATACACACTGGAAATTAAAGGCAATCTTAATAAAAGGATTCCGTAGAATCCCCTGGATACAATTAAAGTTCTGAAATAAAAAATAAAAATTGATACCCTCCACTCGCTTCAAGGAAGGGTTACCGATTCCAGGGATGAATTCAAACATCGCTCCGGGTCATCGTGCTATTCAGCAACATGCCATAACGACATATTCCACTGGAACAAGTCTTCCTATCCTGCCGGTTCTGGAATAGCTGGTGCAATTGATACAGTAAATGTGCTTCAATCAGGGGAAATTAGTGCTGGTATTGCCTAAAGCTGGCCCAAACCGTTCTAGTGGTCGATCAAGAATTATTTTGTGAGCTGAAAAATCCAAAACGATAACCCCTTATTCAGGCTCACAAATTTTAAGACTGCCAACCACTGGTGCAGGCTGGGCAACTCAGGCTTGTTACTAAGTTTTAGTAGAGATTGTCTCAAACTGAATGGAAACAACGGTTTACCTGGCTGTGAATGGAACCCTGATGCGGGGGTTAGAGTTGAATGGCAATATGACGCTGGTGGGGGCGCAGTTCGTCCGGGAAGCATGGACTGAGCCAGCCTATCGGCTTTGGTCGATTAGCGATCGCCACCCAGCGATGATGCGTGTCCATCAGGGCGGAGTATCCGTTGCGGTTGAAATTTGGTCGGTACCGGCATCCGGCATCAGCTTCTTGCTGTTGCTAGAGCCTCCTGGACTTGCGATCGGCAAGGTGCGCCTCGTCAATGGTGAGGAAGTATTGGGAGTAATCGGTGAAGCTTTTCTGTGTGAAGGGCAGAAAGAGATTACCCAGTGGCAGGGGTGGCGAGCATACATTGCCCACTTGACAAAGAACGAGGAAGAGGAAACCTGTGATGACGAAGCAACCAATCGACCCAACGGAATTTGTGGAGCAGATGGCAGCAGTGATTGGACTTCCCCTGCAACCAGAGCATCAACTGGGAGTTGTCGATAACTTTACTCGGATCATCTCCCTTGCCCAGATCATCACTGAATTTCCCTTGCCAGAAGAGATCGAAATTGCCCCTGTGTTTGAGCCATGATTAATTATCCAGATGCAACCAGTATTGCTGCCAGTGTACGTGGTCAGGAAGTTTCAGCGAAAGTGGTGGTTGCCGCTGCCCTCGCCCGGATTGCCGATCAGAATTCGACCCTCAACTGTTTTACAACCGTTCTGGCGGATCAAGCCCTAGAAGATGCGGCAGCGGTTGACGCGGCGATCGCCAGTGGCAGAGATCCGGGTCCCCTGGCAGGCGTTCCCTTTGGGGTGAAGGACCTGTTTGATATTGCCGGTGTCACCACCCTGGCAGGTTCTAAAATCAATGCTGACCGTCCCCCTGCCAACCAAGATGCCACCCTGATTACTCGCCTCAAGCAGGCGGGAGCCATCCTGGTTGGTGCCCAAAACATGGATGAGTATGCCTACGGCTTTGTGACTGAAAACAGCCACTACGGTCCGACCCATAACCCCCATGACCTAACCCGAATGACGGGAGGATCTTCCGGTGGATCGGTCGCGTCGGTCGCCGCCGGTCTGGTACCCGTTTCCCTCGGCTCTGATACAAATGGTTCTATTCGGGTGCCCTCGTCACTGTGCGGTATTTTTGGATTAAAACCGACCTTCGGGCGGCTCTCCCGCACCCGGACTTACCCATTTGTCCATAGCCTCGATCACCTGGGACCTTTTACCCGTTCAGTCCGGGATGCCGCCCTGATCTTTGACCTGCTCCAGGGAACAGACTCCGAGGATCCAGTGTGTACTACTCGTCCCCCTGAACTGTGTCTACCTGAGCTTGCGAAAGGAATTGAAGGTCTGCGGATTGCGGTTGCGGATGATTATTTTCTCAAAGGGGCAGAGCCTACCGTTTTGAAGGCATTGGAAACGGTTGCTAACGCGCTGGGTGTAAGCCAACAGATCAGTATTCCAGAAGCTCACCGGGCACGGGCAGCAGCCTTTATTATCACTGCCAGCGAAGGCAGTAACCTGCACCTTGAGGATCTGCGTCAGCGCCCTCAGGACTTTGACCCAGCAACCCGCGATCGCTTCCTGGCAGGCGCATTAATTCCATCCACCTGGTACATTCAGGCACAGCGGTTCCGCCGTTGGTACCGCGATCGCGTCCGAGAATTGTTTAACCAGGTGGATATTATCCTGGCACCTGCCACCCCCTGTACTGCCCCCTTGATCGGACAACAGACCCTGGTGCTGGGCGATGAGGAAGTTCTGTTGCGTCCCAACATCGGGTTGTATACCCAACCACTTTCCTTCATTGGACTGCCAATCATTTCAGTCCCCGTTCAGCAACCAGGTGGATTGCCCATTGGGATTCAGGTGATTGCCGCTCCTTACAATGAAGCACTGGTGCTGCGAGTGGCTGCCTACCTGGAAGCTGAGGGAGTGGTATCAGCCAAGTGTGTCTTTTAGGGGCAGTTGTAGGAATTACTCTTCCTAAAAGGGTACTCTAGTAGAGCAACCTAAAAGTTCTGCAACGTAGGTTGGATAGAGTGCCAGCGAAACCCAACACTTTCAACGATCAGGTGTTGCAAAATTAAATACTTACTGCACTAGTAGAGGAATCCACACTCACCGTATAGCAACTCAATTCAGTACCCAACATGGGCAACCGATCGCAACGGTTCTGAAGCAATTGAATCTGAAGCAGAAATATCCAGCTTTTCTCAAATCTTTCAAATCTCTAACGGTTCAGCCAAAAGGAAAAGGATGGCAAGTAACCCTGCGTTGAAAATTCCCAGCTCGACATCTTTAGGAAGCTAGAAAGAGTAACTTGGGTCAGACAAGGGGTTTAAGCCCTTTGTTAGACCTCCCCATCAAATAGGCATTTTTCCCCAGTCATATAATTGTCTTTCAGCTAGATCCGTGATACGAGTCACTGGACTTACATGCTTTACGTGAGTCCAGTGATTCCTGAATTCATGACCAAAGGATGCACCTCCATCTTCATGCATGCCAAAAAACAAGCGTAATTTCTTGCACGTGTGTTATATTTAGCTTGACCATAAAATCACACGTGTGAGAATCTCATGTCTGACTATGACAACAAGTTGCCTGCCTACTTTGGGATGATTGTGTCTGAGTTGAGAAAACATGCAGGGTTGAAGCAATCTGAGGTTGCACAAAAATTGACTGTTGATGCAAGCAGAATTTCACGAATTGAGTCTGGAGAAGTCTCTCTAAACAGTTCTGAAGCTGAAGCCCTTTTGAAGGCGATAGGTACTCAAGATGCAGAAAATCTTCAAGAATTTCTTAATCAAGAATGGGAGGTTTTGGAAAGACCGTACTTTCATCACCCTGAGCGAGATACTCTTTACAACGCAGAGCTTACTCTTCAAAAGCTCTCAAGCTTTTATAAACAAGAGGATTTACCTACTCCACTGTATGGAGAAGCAAAGATGCATGAAGAGTCTCTCTTACAGATGGCAAAATATTTGATGTCATTACGACATTCAGTTGCATATATTGGCGATATCGGAGTTGGTAAAACTACTGCTGTATGTATTCAGACTGGGCTTAGTTTCTCAAAATCTGATAAAGCAACCTTGCCAACTACTGCCTTAGAAACTGGAGCGGGAGGTACAACTGTTTGTGAAGTTAGAATTCGGCAAGGACTTCAGTATTCTCTTTCAGTAGAGCGTGTAATAGATGCTGAAATATATAAATTAGCAGGAGAACTTTGTGCAGGTATATATGATAGTAACGATATAACAAAAGAAGTTTCTTCCTCGGAGAAAGAGAGCCAAGCTAAAGGTGTCTCTAGAGAAATAGATCGAGCTTTGCGTAACATGACTGGATTGACGCGACGACGCCAGAAGCTTTCCGATGGCAAAATGCGAACATTCGATCCTTTAAAGGAACTTGCAGAAAATTCAGAGAGCCTGGATGATTTGTGTTCTGAATTCAATCAGAGATTATCGTTGTGGAAAAGATCTAGAAGAGAAATTTCCTATGATGAGATGAGTGAAACGTCAGAATTAGAGTGGCTACAAAAAGTCTTTATGGATATAAATAATGGGCGTCATGATGAATTTTCTCTACCCAAACGTATAGACATCATTATTCCATTTAATCCATTGAGCACGCCTAGTTACGAAATAGAGATGATTGACACCAAAGGGGTTGACCAAACTGCCATTCGACCTGATTTGCAAGCTTGTATTGACGACCCTAGAACTATTATTGTTCTCTGTTCTAGATTCAATGATGCTCCAGGTACATCAGCTCAGAGCCTGATTGAACACTTGAATAAAACTGGACAGTCAAATGTTTTAGGAGAAAGAATGAGCATATTGGTATTGCCAAGACCAACGGAAGCAATTGCCATGAAAGATGATAGCGGTGAACAAGCGCAAGAAGATGAAGATGGCTATGGAATGAAATCTGAGCAGATAGAGATGCTGCTCAAGCGTATTGGATCTGAAAACATACCATTACACTTCTTTAACTCTGTCTCAGACGACCCTCAGAATCTTAACTGTTTTATTATCGATCGTTTGCTCAAGCTTAGAGGAGAAAAGATTGATCGAATTTCTGCAATATGTAGTGCTGTAGATTATTTAATAAAAAATCAAGAACAGGAATATGTCAGAGTATCCCAGAATGAGGTGTCGAAAAGGCTTAAAATCTTTCTGTCACAATATTCTGAACTGCCTAACTATGATTGGAGAATTGAGGAATACTTACTTGATGAGATTAGAACTACTCATGCTAGAACAGTTTGGGCATCAGTACGCCGAGAAGGTTCTTGGGGTAATCTAGATGTACATTTTACCCTTGGCTATGGTGCGAGGGTAGAAGCTCGCAAGTGTACTGAGAAGATATTTTACGGCTTGCGTGAGATAGTACAAAACATGCTTGGAGATAAACATTTAGAGCCGTCCCATGTATTCCTCAATGAGTTAGATTCAAATTGGTTTTCCTGGTACAACAATTTCTTGAACCGAGTGCAGAAGATCGGTAATCAAATATTTAGAAACTCTCTAGACAATCATCCTGTCTGGATAGAATGTTCTGAATTATACGGGCAGCAAAAGTTATTCCGTTACGAAGTTGCTTCAAAGCTTAAGCATTGGTTTAGAGATTCTGAACAGCAACACCTTTACAAACTTTTAGAAAACCGTATCGGGGAAATGTGGAAAGCAGAAGTTTTAAGTCAGCTAAGTAATTTTGTGGATGAAGAGTGAGATATCGAGTTCAAATTATACAAATTAAAGAGGTCTAACAATTCGGTTGGAGCGGACTGCCAAAAAGTGTTGATGTAGATACAAAGGTTGTTTGCAGCTGCTCAACCACACCGTTCAAAAGAACTCGCCATCTTAGAACGTTCAACTTATTTCTGCTAGCCGCCTTAGTCCTTACTCAGTTGGCTGACCATTCCCATCGCTATCTCGTAATTCCAGCCGTCTAACCCGTCGTTGCAAATCCAGCATTTGAGCCTGGAGATCTAGTCGCTCACTCTCGCTAATCAGGTGGTATCCCTCGTGGCGCTGAACAATCCGCTCTCACCTATTTATATTGGTTGTTAGCTCAACGATTCCCTTCTGCATCCTGAGTTGCCCTTCTTGCAAGTCTCTTTGGACGTTCAAAATTTGCCCTAATAAGTCTCGCAATTCATCGTCGGTCATCCCATTGCACTCCGAAAACGCAGGAAATCCTATTTCTAAAATATGCGATCGCCCCTCTTCTAGGGAAGCAGACTTTGTATAGAAATGGGTACAGCTTCAACTCCCGCAACGATTAAAGGGACACGTTCAGTCAGCCTATATTCTTGTTTCTGGGCGTAGTCTGATTGCTTACCTGATACAGAAGGCTGGGTGCAAACCTACTTAACAAAATCTCCGGAGTCTCGAAGACTCCGGAGATCTAAAACTTGTTAGTTCAGGGCATTTACCTTTAGATTCTCTGAGGAAACCTTGATTACTGCGTTTAAGCAACCAACTCTTTTACCTTCTTCATAATGCCTGCTGGGTCAAGCCCTTGGTGGGGATACTGTTCCCACAAGCCACCACAGCCTTCTTCGTGGGTGCCCAGGTAGGCAAATTTGGGTGAATAGCCCCGTTCCAACAACCAGGACCCAAAGCGGCTGCCTAAACCAGTTCTGCGGTTGAAGGGTTCGACCACCAAGACAAAGGGAGATTTACCGACGGTGGCGATCGCCGCATCATCGACCACGTTGAGCGTTGACTTATTGATTAAACCAACATCAATGCCTTCTTGCTTCAGGCGTTCTACGGCATCCAGCGCCCGGTACAGAGCATCCCCAAAGCTGACGATGTAACCCGCAGACCCTTCCCGCACGACTTCATCCTTACCGGGAACGAAGGTGTAACCACTGCCAAACAGTTCATCACCTTTTGAGTCCAGGATCAGAGGCGTTTTAGAGCGGGTAGAGAAGATGAACCGCAGACCAGGGTCGAAGAATACGGCTTCTACCACCGCTTTCATCTGATTGGCATCGGCAGGGAAATAGAGCTTAGTGTCGTAGCCATCATCCAGACCATTGTCGGCAAAGAAATTGTTTAAACCAAAGTGGCAAGTGTTATCTGCCATGTCGTCAATCCCAGAGTGGGAGAAGTGGCAGAGCAGGTTGGAATAGTTCAACCGTGCCATTGTGATTTCGGAAATGCACATCTCCAGAAAAGCGGCGAAGGTGGCAAAAATTCCCTGTTTACCGGCTTCCATGCCAAACCCAGCAGCAGCAGACAGGTTACCCCGCTCCATAATGCCGGAGGGAATGAAGACTTCGGGGTGGGTATCGTGGATTTTCTTCAGACCGCAGGAACCTTCCAGGTCGCTGTCAATCACCACCACTTTTGCTTTCCGCTCCGCCTCGCTCATCCGATCCAGGACAGCATTCACGGCATCTCCAAACACATTCCGGTTGGAATCCCACTTGCTGCCGATACCCAGGAAAGTATAGGTATTTTTGGGCGCTTGAATGTCTTTCAGATGTTCAACAGCGGCAGTGTGTCCGTGTTTCTCTAAATATTGCAGCGCCAGTTTGACTGAGATCACATCATGCCCGTGGTTGGAGCCTTCCAAACCATCAATACCGGGACACATGGGACGCTTATTAATGATAGCGATCGGTCCAGGGGTGTTAATTGCTTCAATAATCCGGGCGTAGAGACCATCCAGGTCTTCCCCATCCCCCTCTAATACTCTGACCCCGTGACCTTCCAGGGTTTTGGCAACGCTGAAGCCAGGCAGATACCTGGAGGGATGACCGGCGATCGTCACATCGTTATCATCAATAATCAGCTTGACATTAAGATGCTGAGCAACGGCAAGACGGGCAGCT
This sequence comes from Kovacikia sp. CALU 1929, assembly GCF_056784235.1. Classification (NCBI taxonomy): domain Bacteria; kingdom Bacillati; phylum Cyanobacteriota; class Cyanophyceae; order Leptolyngbyales; family Leptolyngbyaceae; genus Kovacikia; species Kovacikia sp. CALU 1929. Next base: position 23,362 of record NZ_JBXBCF010000068.1, on the reverse strand, counting down.
TCGGCATCATTCCCTTCCTGCTGGGAACCATCCGAACCCAGGCAAAACACCGCTTTACCGGGATGCGCCAGCGCCACACCGTTGACGTAGGGCCACATATGACCGAGGCGACCGGAGCTGAATTTGACCCCTGGGGTTAACCCCAGTTCCGGGTGACCGGGAAGCTTAGAGTGGGCAAGCCGATAGCTCATCAACTGCTCGACTGGGAGATCACCATGCAGAGCTGCCATAAGATACTGGGTGCCAACCCGATGTCCCGCTTCATCAAAGAAGACGGGGACAAACTGATTCGGTGCACCCCGAAACAGGGCATCCAGGATCATCACTTCTGGAACCGTGTCATAGGGACCGCCCGTGTGTCCTCCCACTCCATGAGCTGCACCCGTGGCTGTGAAAAATACGATCGCATCCCGACAAAGCTGAATGTTAGCCTTCAAGGCTTCACGCTGCTCAGCAGACAGGGTGGGACTGGTCGGATCGAGTGCCACAGGTTTGTAAGCACCAAGGTCAATTGGGAAGCGAACGGTCGTCGTTGTCATGGCTTATGAGTTAAATGCTTAACAGCTTACCACTTTGGGATCACGATTGATGACTACTGGCGATACTTCTTGAACGCCAATGTGACGTTGTGCCCACCAAAGCCAAAGGAATTGGATAAGGCAACCTCAACCGGCATCTCACGGCTTTGATTCGGCACATAATCCAGATCGCAGTCTGGATCTGGATTCTCTAAATTAATCGTAGGGGGTACCCGATCCTTCGCCACTGCCATCACTGTCGCAACCGCTTCAATCCCCCCGGAACCGCCAAGCAGGTGCCCCGTCATCGATTTGGTTGAGCTAACGGCCGCTTTGTAGGCATGATCTCCCAACACTTTCTTAATCGCTGCCGTCTCCGTTGAGTCATTGGCAGGGGTGCTGGTACCGTGGGCATTGATATAGCTGATCTGGTCAGGAGTCAGGTTGCCATCCTTCAATGCCAGAGAAATTGCCCGCGCTGCCCCCTCACCACCGGGGACTGGGGAGGTCATATGGTAAGCATCACAGGTCATGCCATAGCCCACCATCTCAGCATAGATGCGGGCACCCCGTGCCAGAGCGTGTTCCAACTCTTCAATGACCAAAATACCGCAGCCCTCGCCCAGGACAAACCCATCCCGGTTTTTGTCAAATGGGCGACTGGCATGGGCCGGGTCATCGTTACGGGTAGACATGGCTTTGCAGGCAGCAAAACCCGCAACTGAGAGGGGAGTTACCGCTGCCTCTGTCCCTCCACAAACCATCGCCTGGGCATAACCCTGCTGCACCAGACGGAAGGCATCTCCGATCGCGTTGGAACCTGCGGCGCATGCCGTTACCGAGCAGGAATTAGGACCCTTAGCCCCAATATGGATCGCGGTTAACCCCGCCGCCATATTGGCAATCATCATCGGGATCATAAACGGGCTACAGCGATCGGGTCCCTTGGTCAGGTAGATCTCCTGCTGATCCTCCAGCACCTTCAAGCCACCAATTCCCGTTCCAATCAAAACACCGACCTGTTGCGCGTTCAGGTCATTAATCACAAACTGGGCATCGGCGATCGCCTGTTTACTGGTAGACACCGCAAACTGGGCAAACCGATCCATCCGTTTGGCATCCTTCTTTTCTAGATAGGCGTGGGGGTCAAATCCCTTCACCTCTCCAGCAATTCGGCAATCATGCCGGGATGCATCAAACAGACTAATGGGAGCAATCCCATTCCGCCCGCTCATTAGCCCTTCCCAGTAATCGGTCAGGGTGTTTCCAATCGGGGTTATTGCGGCAAGCCCTGTAACGACGACTCGCTTACGGTCAACACTGGTCATGATTTCAACGATGGTAGTGGAGATACCTGGAACAGAGATAGCAGTTGAAAGTTGAGAGTTAAGAGTTACAAATCGTAAGACTGTAATTTCCAACTCTAAACTCTCAACTCTTAACTTAAACTAGGCGGATGCCGTCACTTTATTGCTGATGTAGTCCACCGCTGCCTGAACCGTTGCAATTTCCTCAGCGGCTTCGTCTGGAATTTCGACATCAAATTCTTCTTCCAGTGCCATCACCAGTTCAACCGTATCAAGGGAATCGGCTCCCAGATCGTTCGCAAAACTGGCTTGGGGTGTTACCTCACTGGTTTCAACCCCCAGTTGTTCAGCTACGATCTTCTGAACTTTATCAAAAATCTCTGTGTCGGTCATAAGCTTCCTCGATGGATGCAGCGGCAAGAATATTCTGAACATTTGCTCCGATGCCTATACCCATCCAAGACCCAACGATCCCTTCAGAGGCACACTGCAATCTGAGCATTCTTTATCTTATCTGAAAGCGCGATCGCTCGACTCAGGGATGATCGCTTTTGGAATTGGGAGGTGAGGGGTGAGGAGTAAGGGGTTGTTAGTTGTTGGAAGGAGGTCAGTGGTTAGTAGCCAGTTTTCAAGGGTGTTCGCCTTTGGTGTTCCCGCAGGGTGGGGTGAGGGGTGAAAGGAATGCTAAGGCTTCGAGTCAGGTTCTAAACTAATAGTAATTCGGTGTGCGACAATCCCCAGACCCCCGGCATCTGTAAGATTTACTTTAGCCAATTACACACAGATCAACGAAATGCCGGGGATCTCGGCACCAAGTTGCACATCCTCTAACAACCAACAACTCTCCTCTCTCCTCACCCCTCATCCCTCTATGCCTTCCTCTCCGCTTAAGTATGCTTATTTCCCTGGTTGTGTCGCTCAGGGAGCCTGTCGGGAACTGTATCAATCAACCCAGGCACTAACCCAGGCGTTAGGAATTGAACTGATTGAATTAAAAAAGGCTTCCTGTTGTGGTTCTGGCACGTTCAAGGAAGACTCTCAATTGCTAGAAGATACAATCAATGCCCGTAATATTGCCCTGGCAGAAGAGTTGAACTTGCCACTGTTGACCCATTGCAGTACCTGTCAAGGGGTGATTGGTAGAGTCGATGAGCGGCTGAAAGAGCGACAGGAGTCCAATCCTGCCTATGTTGAGCAGGTGAATGGGCTATTGCATCAGGAAGGTTGTTCGCCCTACCGGGGAGCAACGGAGGTAAAGCATCTCCTTTGGGCACTGGTTGGCGATTACGGCTTGGAAACTTTAGAAAAACAGGTAACTCGTCGGCTCTCTGGACTGAAATGTGCAGCTTTCTACGGGTGCTACCTGCTACGTGTTCAATCCCACATTCCGTTTGATGATCCGTACAATCCCCAGTCGATGGAGAATGTGTTTCGAGCCATAGGGGCGACTCCTGTTTACTACCGGGGGAGAACCCAATGTTGTGGTTGGCCCCTCTCTAGCTATGCCACCGAGCAGTCGTTTAAAATGGCGGGAATGCACATCCAGGAAGCGATCGCCCAGGGTGCAGACTGCATCGTTACGCCCTGCCCCCTCTGCCACCTGAATCTGGACTCTCGCCAACCTGAAGTGGAGAAAGTGATTGAGCAGAAGCTGGGGTTGCCCGTTCTACACCTGCCCCAATTAGTTTCCCTGGCACTGGGTATTCCTCCTCAAGATTTGGGGCTGCATCGTCATATTGTTTCGACTCGTCCGGTACTAGAAAAGTTGGGACTTTAATGGAAAACGAGAGGATACCTGACAAAAACATGGTCATTTTGATTGGCTTAGTTGCCGTTCTATCCGGTTGCGTTGCCAATCCTCCGGCTCCTATTGCTTCTTCCCCTACCCCTACCCCCGCGACCCCTGCTCCGCCTGCCAGCCCAACCACCAGTCCCACCCCTGCGACCCCTTCTGCCTCTGCCACTCCTGATTCCTCTGCAACTAACCCAGGCAATGCTAAAACCACCCAAGAAATTGAAACCCGTTTAAGCAACGTTGTCTCTCAGTCAATGGGTGTTCCGATGCAGTCTGTCAAGTGTCCAGCAGGGGCAGAAGTAGCGGTGGGGAGTCGGTTTGACTGTGAAGCAGTTTTGGATGGTCAGACATTTGCGATCGCAGTTGAAATTACCGATGTAACCGAACCTCAATTTAAGTGGAGTACAAAGGGGTTGTTGCTGACCTCAAAACTGGAAGCCTATATTCAGAAAGAAATCAAAGACAGAAGTGGGATTGATGTGACGACCAGTTGCGGCGGCAGTATCCGCATCGCGAACACAGGCGAGACGTTTGAATGCCAGGTCACAGATACTAAGGGTCAGGCACGTTCCGCAAGAGTAACCGTTAAAGACGATCAAGGGAATGTAGAGGTGTCGATTTAAGAATTGTTAGTGGTTAGTTGCTAAGGATTATGGATTAAATAAGGTGTAACGGTAGGGGCGGGTTTTGGCAGGAGTTCAGCCTTTGGACTCCAAGCTTTGAGCTAAACCCGCCCGTACAAAAGATTTTCGTTTAATTCAATCCTTATTCCTAATGGTTTGGAGTGGGGAGAGGTTTTGCATAGGGGAAAGTATGTCCTGGAAACGGCAACCGGCTCCTTGAAGCCTCTGATTCCTTTACCTTCCTTTTCAGGGTTAATGCAAAAAAATTCACACCTTCAAGGTCAAATCTAACAACTCAGAAACTTATTTTAATAAAAATTAACCTCAACTCATAACGGCTGACCAGTAAAGACTTCACGCTCCACCTGTCTTTTTACTTTTGCCTTTTAATTAAGCTCAATTCGGTTCAGAAATTGCGTTTTCATTAGTTGATCCTGTGCTAACGTAAAAAGCGAGTATTTGATTCGGCTGCGTCGTTTGTCATGTTCAACAGGCTTCTCTCCGGATTTAAAACTCTCCAACATGTCAATTTCCGGAGATCTCCATCCATGTCAATCTATGTAGGTAACCTTTCCTACGCTGTTACCCAGGAAGAACTTTCCGCCATTTTTGCTGAATATGGAACCGTCAAGCGGGTTCAGTTGCCAACCGACCGTGAAACCGGTCGTCCTCGAGGCTTTGGCTTTGTGGAAATGGAAACGGACGATCAGGAGACGGCAGCTATTGAGGCTCTGGACGGCGCGGAATGGATGGGTCGCGACTTGAAAGTGAATAAAGCTAGACCCCGTGAAGAACGCAAGCCAGGTGGCAGCTTTGGGGGCAACAGTAGAGGTTATTCACGCCGCTTCTAATTAACTTTTGAATTGTGGATCTAGACTTTGGACTTTAGGCTATTTGAGATCTCCGGCGTTAGAGCTAAGTTTCTCTGGTCAAAGTTCAAAGTCTATTTTTATGGTTCTCCAGCAGTTGGAACTTTCCTACTTTTCGGTAGCGCCTCTTAATTTACCCAAATCGCTTTTGTTCACTGCGGAAGCGGATGTATTCTGCGATCGCAAAAACGATTCCGGTTGACAGGATCAGGACAACACTGAGGGCGTTGATGTCAGGCTTAACGCCTGTGCGAATGCGGCTAAAGATTTCCATTGGCAATGTGGTGACACCACCTCCAGCCGTAAAACTGGCAATTAAAAAGTCATCCAGGCTGAGTACAAAAGCCAATAAGCAACCAGAAATGATGGCAGGCATCAATTCTGGCAGCAACACCTGAATGAATGCCTGGGTTGGGTTCGCTCCTAGATCAAGCGCGGCTTCTTCCAGATTAGGGTTGAGATTGGTGATCCGGGCGGAAACAACCCAGGCGATGTAGGACAGGCAGAACACAACATGGGCTGCCACCACAGTCCACAGGCTCAGTTGAAGCACTCCTCCCGTCAGGGGAATGGCGATCGCTGCCAGGAACACCAGAGTGGCAACGGCCATTGCAATATCTGGAACGATCAGCGGCAGATAGGCTACTCCCTGGTAAAGCCCCTTCCCCCGAAACTGATAACGGGCTAAACCGACCGCCATCAAGGTGCCAACCACCGCAGCGATTGCAACCGCTAGAAAGGCAACCTGTAAGCTGGTTAGAAGCGAACTGAGAATGCGACTGTCCGTAAAAAACTTTTGGTACCATTCCCAGGTAAACCCTTTCCAGGAAGCGCTATAGGGCGATTTATTAAAGCTGTAGAATGCCAGTACTGCGATCGGCAGATACATAAAGCCAAACATCAAAAGGGCAAACAGCGCTTGCCAGGAAAAGGGGAATTTAGGTCTGGGTTGAGGTTTAGGCATAGATGGGTATGGGGGGATGGGAGGCATGGGAAAGCAGGATAGGGAAGTTGTTTAGAATGATGAGTTGTAGTACCGACTTCTAACTTCTGACATCTACCCATCCGATTGCTGTCTATCTCTTGAGGCTTGAGTCGCCATAGCGAATTTGCAGAGCGATCGCGATGCTGACAATCAAAATCAGCATGGTACTGAGGGCAGAACCAAACCCCCAGTTTTGAGTAGCTCCCAGGAAATAGTTGTAGATCAAACGGGCAACGGTCATGCTGGAAGCCCCCCCCAATAGTTCAGGGTTGATGAAATCTCCCATGCAAGTGATAAACACTAGCAACGAACCCGCTGTAATACCAGCCATTGATTGGGGGACAGTCACTTTCCAGAAGGTTTGCTGGGGATTAGCACCCAAGTCTGCGGCAGCTTCCAGCAGTTGCCTGTCTAGTTTTTCCAGGGAAGCGTACAGAATCAGCACCATATAGGGCAGTAAGCCATAGGTCATGCCAATTAAAACGGCAGGTTCTCGATTGAGGATATCCAGGGCGGGGAGGTTCACCAAACTCAGCAAACTGTTGAGAACGCCAGTTGGGCGCAAAATCGTGATCCAGGCATAGGAACGCAGGAGGGAAGAGGTCCATAAAGGCAGGACAAAACCCAGCAATACAAGATTTTGCCAGCGTTTAGGTACTACCAGTGCAATCCAATAGGCAACGGGAAATCCTAACAGCAGGCAAAGAGCCGTTGAACTAATCGAGAAGAATAGCGATCGCCACAAAACGGGCAAATAGTCGGGCTGGAAAATCCGAAAGTAGTTATCCAGCCCGGATGGATTCACCACATCCCCAGGTTTAATCCCTGGAACGAGGCTGAGTTCAACAATCAGCAGAATCGGGATCACGAGTAGCAACGTTAGCCACACCCCTGCTGGAGCCAGCATCACCACAGGCTCCAGCCATTTGGGGGGAGCCTTCTTAGAGTCAGCAGCAGTGGGGAGGGGAGGGGAAGACATAGGGAAGGATGAAGTTGAGAGTTGAGAATTGAGAGTTAGAAAGTGAGAGTTGAGAGTTAGAAAGTGAGAGTTGAGAGTTAGAAAGTGAAGTCAAGGTTAGTAATGGGTAATAGTCCCAGCTATCTGACCACTGGTGACCCTCTAACAACTAACAACCCCCCTGCCCCTCCGCTCCCCTGCACCTCTAACAACCAACAACCCCTCACCCCTCACCCCTAGCTACTTGTCAGCTTGGTCCAATACTGGTCATACAACTCCGTGGTTTCAGGATCAACCGGAACAATGGCTTCGCAGATATCAATGATCTCATTGGGAGGAAACAGACTTTGGTTATCCCGCAGGGGAGCAGGAAGTTGGTCGTAGGCAGCCTGGTTGGGAGTGGCGAAGAAGAGCCGTTCAGTGACATCCACAGCGATCGCAGGCTGGAGCATGAAATTAATCCAGGCATAGGCGGCATCAGGATTAGGGGAAGTTTTGGGAATCACCATTGTGTCACTCCAGAGGGAGGCACCGCTTTTAGGCACCACGTACCTCAGATTCAAACCTGGGTTTTCTTTCATCAGTCGGACTGCATCTGCAGAGTAAGCCATTGCAATATAAAGGTCACCCGCCAGCAGACGTTCTCGCCAGCCATCCGTTGTGAAGTTTGTAATCGCAGGCTTCAATTCCACTAACTTTTCATACGCCTGATTGATCTCGGCAGGATTCGTGGTGTTGTAAGAATAGCCCAGGGACTTGAGCGCCGCTCCGATCACTTCTCGCACATCGTCTAGTAAGGTAATACGGCGGGTTAGTTTCTGCTGATTGCTCCAGAGGTAGTCCCAATCTTCTGGACCCGGATCAAGCTGATTGGCATTGTAGACCAGACCTGTGGTTCCCCAACTGATGGGAATGCTATGGCGGTTACCAGGGTCATAGGCTGGGTTTTGAAACTTAGGCAAAATGTTCTCAACACCAAGCAGACGAGAGTGATCAAGTTCACTCAAGAAACCCCGTTTAGTCATTTCCGCCACTTTATAGTCTGACGGATAGATGATGCTATAGATGACACCCTTACCGGCTTGAAAGGTCGCCAGCATTGTCTCGTTGGAGTTGAAAATGGCTGGAACCGCCCGGATCCCGGTTTGGGTTTTGAAGACCTCTAATAAAGGATCATCTACATAGCTAGACCAGGTGTAGATGTGCAGTTCATCCTTATTTCCGCGAGGGCGGGTGGCGGGTCTGACTTCGGCTAGGGTCCAACCGCAACCAGAAAGTGCCAAGCCTGTCAGGGTTGCAGACGAGGCTTGAAGAAATCGGCGACGGGTTAATCTGGAGTCGGAAAGGTTTAGCACCACGGGAAGCCCTCAACTTGCAATTGCCAGACAATCATCAAAGGACCAGTGGACATAGATGGGGGTATCAGAGCCAGGAAGATTGAAGGCATTGGGCTGCCTAACCGTCAGGCGATCGCCCGAATCCAGTTCCACCAGGTAGTGAACGTGAGTGCCCAAATACATGACATTGACTAACCGCCCCTTAAACCAGTTGACCTGATCATTCGGTTGAGATCGGCTGACCTGAATTCTTTCGGGACGTACACTAATCATCACTGGACCGGAGGAGGGGGTATTGCCCATTTCGGGTGGTTTTACCTTCATCTTTAGCCCCTTCTCAGTAGTGACCCAGAGCATTGCCGGATGAGATCCTTCAATTTTGGCAGGAAATAGATTGGTATCCCCAATGAAGTCGGCAACAAAAGGAGTCGATGGTTGCTCATAAATTTGGTTTGGGGAGTCTATTTGTTCAACCCGACCCTGGTTCATCACGGCAATCCGGTCAGACAAGCTGAGGGCTTCTTCCTGATCATGGGTGACCATCACAAAAGTCAAACCCAACTCCCGATGAAGGTTGGTTAGCTCTACCTGCATCTCTTTCCGCAGCTTCAAATCCAGTGCTCCCAGGGGTTCATCCAGCAGCACGACCGCAGGGCGGTTAACCAATGCCCGCGCCAGGGCGACTCGCTGTTGCTGCCCCCCGGAAAGCTGAACTGGAAAGCGATTCACAAAGGATTCCATCTTAACCAGTTTGAGCGCTTCTTTGACCCGGTCTTCAATTTCAGCTTTACTCCGCTTTCTGAGCCGCAATCCAAAGGCAATGTTTTCCTGAACGGTTAAATGGTTAAACAGGGCATAGTTTTGAAACACCGTGTTGACCGGACGGCGATAGGGCGGCACCTGAGTCATTAATTGCCCTTGAATCAGAACTTCGCCAGCAGAGGGGGTTTCAAACCCGGCAATCAGCCTGAGGGTGGTCGTTTTACCGCATCCGGAAGGACCCAAAATGCTAAAAAACTCTCCCCGCAAGATGTTAAGGTCAACGCTACGCACGACGGTTTCGCCAGCGAATACCTTAAAAACTTTTCGCAACTCAACATCAAAACCGGTGTCGGCTTTTGTCGCCTGCAAATTTGGGGTGACAGTTTGAGACATAATGGCGATTCCCTAATGGCGATTCCCGATGAGAACTCCACCAGCTTCATAGATCTTCATGGTAGAGTGGCAGTCTGAGCGTGAAGTTTATTCTACCGACCTGGCATTCATTGAGAAGTTTTAGCAGATTTTAAAGAAGGAATTTTAAAAGGCGTTTTTTTTGAATGCTTTCCTAGATTACCCGATGCGATTTGACCTTTCCAGAATAGATGAAGCAGTATCTTGGTATAGGTTGCCCATCTATGCATGAATAGAGACTACCCTTTTCAGCCTCCTGATTTTGCTTTTTCGTCCTTTTGTTAAGGGATTTCGATTAACGGTGGATGTATGACTCTGACTCAGCCTTCTTATACAGCGGCTCAAAAAACGGCTCGTACCGTTGGTCGCGGCTATCAGTCGGTTGCCCTAATGCTGGGTATTTCCCTGGTCATGCTGGGGGGGATTTCTGCTCGGTTGGGTTACCTGCAATTGGTAGAGGGCGATCGCAACCGCCAATTAGCAGACAATAACCGAATCCGCCTGATCCCAAAACAGCCAGAGCGGGGCACGATTCGAGACCGCAAGGGAAAGGTTTTGGCTGTTAGTCGATTATCCCACTCTGTCTACCTGTGGCCCCTGGCACAGAAAAAGGCGGAATGGAATCAGACCTTCAAACGATTGGCGCAACTGCTTAATATTCCCGAAAGCTATCTTCAGAAGCGGATTGAACAGGCAGGCTATAACTCTCCCTATCTGATTCGAGTGATGCGCAGTATCAGTCCGGCGCAGGTCACTGTGCTGTCTGAATATGCCAGCGAGCTAGAAGGGGTGCAGGTAGAGCCGGAGGCGGTTCGCTATTACCCCAATGGAGATCTGGCAGCTCATGTGCTGGGCTACACGGGTGAGATGAGTGACCAGGATCTGGAACGGCGGCAAGAAAAGGGCTATCGCCTGGGTGATGTGATTGGTCAAATGGGTATTGAGTCTGCCTATGAGGACTTGCTCCGGGGTGAATGGGGCGGGCAACAGGTCGAGGTGGATGGCATGGGGCAGGTGGTGCGGATCTTGGGCAGAAAGCAGACCCAGTCTGGTAAGAACGTCAACCTGACCCTGGATATGGAGTTACAAAAGGCGGCGGAGGTGGCGTTGGGCGATCGCAAAGGGGTGATTGTTGCGATCGACCCCAACAATGGCGGGGTGCTGGCAATGGTTAGCCGTCCTGCTTTTGACCCAAACCTGTTCTCAGCCCGAATTAGCGATGAGCAGTGGAAGCGATTGCAGAGTGAAGACCATCCGTTTGTTAACCGAGCCTTACAGGGTTTTCCGCCTGCCAGCACTTTTAAAATTGTAACCACGGCTGCTGCCCTTGAAACGAACAAGTTCAGTCCAGACACTGTTCTGCAAACTTACCCATCCCTAACGATTGGTGGTATCGAATTTGGTGATTGGAACCGTGCTGGGTTCGGACCCCTCAATTTCGTCGGCGCAATGGCATGGAGTAGTGATACCTTCTTCTACCAGATTGCCATGGGAGTGGGTGATAAGGATCTGATTCAATGGACTCGTCGGTTTGGGTTTGGCAACAAAACCGGGATTGAGCTGTCTTCCGAAGAGGCTGCCGGATTGGTACCGGACGATGCCTGGAAGCGGAAGGAAATTGGAGAAGGATGGTTTTTGGGTGACACCGTTAATATGTCAATTGGGCAGGGCTATTTGCAATCCTCTCCGCTTCAGGTTGCTGTGATGTTTGCTGCTGTTGCTAACGGTGGATATTTGGTTAAGCCCCATTTGCTGAAGGACAATGAAGCTGCCAAGAATTGGCGAGAGCCTCTGAATCTCAAGCCAGAAACTATCCAGATTTTACAGGAAGGGCTACGGGCGGTGGTCGAAAGCGGCACGGGAACGGCGTTAAATGTGTCAAACTTACCACCTGTTGCAGGCAAAAGTGGCACCGCAGAGGACTTTGGGCGTAAGTCTCATACCTGGTTTGGAGGGTATGCTCCAGCCAATAAGCCAGAAATTCTTGTGGTGGCTTTTGGCGAAAATTCTGGGGGTGGTGGTGGTTCGTTGACCGGACCTATGGTGCGCCAAGTGCTTGAAGCTTATTTCAATCCGAATAGGAAGCCAGTAAAACCGGCTGAGGTTGAGCAGGTGGTAACGGATTAAGGGGAGTTGGGAGTTTCAAGTTGGATATAGCGTTTCCTTCTGGGTGATGAGGTGCACTCATCTATTTGACTCAAGGGTTTTGCGGCTATCGATGTACCTCACTGGATTCAAAAACGCTATAAACTGAACTTTCTTTCCCCTTCATCCTGTTATTCAGCAACACCTCAATTCCTTCGTTGTCCAATGCGTAATCGATTCCCATCGGGATCAGTCAGATGTACTTCGCGTGCCCATGGTTGATTCACAACTTCGGCGTTAAACTCCGCAGCAATTTCATCAACATCATCGACGTATAAATATACAAGCGTGTTCGGTCGAGCGTCGCCTTCGTGTTCCGACAAGTGGAGCGCATTAAGCCCGCGACGGAGAAATAAATAAAGGGGAAATCCTGGAGCAAAGCGATGTTCTCCTTCAATCACAAAATCCAGTCGTGAGTACCATTTAGCGGTTTCATGGGCATCCGCCACGCGAAAAATCGGGACAAGTTGTTCAGGCATAAGAAACCCTCTCCATCAGAAAACTTGGGCTTTGAGGTGACCTGTCATCAGCAAACCCGCAGGATAAAGTTCTGCCAATCCCCAGATCCCCGGCATCTGAGAGATTTACTTTAGCTAATTACACGCAGATCAACGAGATACGGGGGATCTCGTCTATCAGGTTGCCCATCAGGTTAGTAAGAGGCAGTCGTTCATTTGTACTAACTGATCGCTGCTAATATACCAGATTCAGGAAGCCCCAGGTTGAATAAACTGCTTTAGGATCGTTTTAGGAGAGCGATCCCAAGTGTCAATATGTTCGTAGATCAGGGCACCTGAGTTGAGTTTGTAGAGGGAGTAGCCGTTGAAGAAAATTTTTGCCTTCCACGGGACTCGTAGGGTACCGCGAACCGTCCAATCTGCCCGAATGGTGTCTTGAGCAGCCTGTTGAACATTGTGCAAATCGAAATAGAGTTCAGTAAAAAATAATCTGCCGTGAAACCGTAGGGTCCAGAAGATAATGCGGTAGTTGAACTTGCCTTTGAACTGGTTAACCGGGTCACGGAAGAAAATGTCCTGGCTGTAAATGTCATAGGAAATGTCTTTCTGAAACAGGGTGGGTAGATCGTTTTTGAGGGTAGCGATCGCCCGCTCAACCTGGTCAGCATATGTGGTTTCAGTCATAGTTAAGGGGTAGATATCAGATGTCAGGTGCCAGATGTTGGTTGTTAGCAAGTAATTATTTGTGATTGGTCAGTAGCTTTCAGCCTTCAGCTTTCAGCCTACCCTTTGAAACAAAACCGTAAAGCCATTACCCATTACCGCCCTTAACTCTCAACTCTCAACTCTCAACTCCTTTCCCATGCTTATCTTAGAGGCTCAACATCTCAAAAAGATTTATACCGAAAAAGGTCGCACGGTTAGTGCGGTGCGAGATGTTTCTCTGCAAATTTTGGCGGGACAGGTGTTGGCATTTTTGGGCCCGAACGGGGCAGGAAAAACAACCACTATTAAGATGATTGCAGGGCTGATTCAGCCCGATGAGGGGTGGGTGAGGATTGCAGATCGCGATCCCCACTCCAATCCTGAGACGCTGCGGTTGTTGGGAGCTGTGCTGGAGGGGAACCGAAATGTTTACTGGCGGTTGACCCCGATTGAAAACCTGGAATATTTTGGGGTCCTGCGGGGAATGAGCCAGCGAGCGGCTCGTTTGCGGGCACAGGAGCTACTGGAGCGATTTAATCTGACGGATAAGCGGCGGAGCCAGGTGCAATTTCTCTCTCGTGGGATGCAGCAAAAGCTGGCGATCGCGGTTGCCTTAATGCATCACCCCCCCTTGTTGCTGCTGGATGAACCCACTTTAGGGTTGGATGTGGAAGCCACTGAGGACGTTAAACAATTGGTGCGTGAAATCGCCTGCGAAGGCTGCGCCATTCTGTTAACAACCCACCAACTTGCGATCGCTGAAGAGCTTTCAGACCGGGTTGCCATCATCAACAAAGGGACGATTATGGCTGAAGAACCAACGGAACAATTGATCCGACAGTTTTCTGGCAGTGCCTATTTAATAGAGACAGAATCGGCGATCGATCCGGAACGACTGAGCAAAATTGCTGCTCTGGGTGCCGAAATTCAATCAGATTCCACTATTCATGTGGGCGACCCAGAAATTCTTTACCCGGTACTAGAAATTCTCAAACCGCTACCCCTATTGCAGGCACAAAAGGACCAGGCAAATTTGACCGACGTGTTTCTAAAGTTGGTTAGGGGAGGAGTTGAGAGTTGAGAATATGATTTTGCCAAATCCTGAACGAGTTTTCATGGCTTTCAACCATCAATTCATATTTTGAATCAGCAACGCCCTATGCCCTTTCCTCTCCCGAATACGAAAAACGAACGATTTTTGTTGTGGGTGTATTTTTAGATGAACATCCGACGTTAGAGTTGCAATGAATCAAATTTGGATTATTCGACATGGTCAGAGCCTATCCAATGCAGGGCTACCAACCACGGGACCAGACGACAATGTATTGACTGCCACTGGAGAGGCACAGGCAAAGTGTGTCGCGATCGCAATTCACCATCAGCCTGACTTGATTGTGACCTCTCCCTATGTCAGAACCCACCTCACAGCCCAACCCTTACTTCAAAAGTTTCCCAATCCATCCACTGAAACCTGGGCAGTACAGGAGTTTAGCTATCTGAGCTTACCCCATCATTTGATCACAAACCACACGGAACGTCGCGCCATGAGCATTGCCTTTTGGCAGCGTTGCGATCCTCAATTTGTTGATGGAGAACGGGCAGAATCCTTTGGCACTTTAATGAATCGGGTGCAAGAAACCCTTGGTCAACTTCGACAGGTTCAGGGCTTTACGGTACTTTTCAGTCACAGCACATTTACCAAAGCTTTACTCTGGCAAATTCTGGCAGCACCCGCCCGGATCGATACCGCCGCAATGAGGCATTTCCACTGGTTCCACAGGGGTTTTCGAGTTCCCAATGCCTCCATTTTGAAGCTCGAATTTACAGGCAATTCCACCATTCGCTGGAGCAATTTTCATACCGAACATATTCCGGAGTATTTACAAACACCGAAGCTCGAATGGGCGATCGCGAGTTCAGTAGGGTGAATCGGTAGATGATGGGGGGATGGGAGTAGGTATCAAACTTTTATCTTTAGCCTTTAGCCCTTAGCCTTCAGCCTTTTACCTTAGTCATATTGCCCGGAAGCAAGACGATGATTAAACAACCACTGGCGATTTTCGGGGGTGTCAAATATCCAACGGTTTAGCAGCTCAGCAAACTTGACCGGAACCTGCAATCGTTCCCAGGCATCTTTGGAATTGGTGGAAAGTTGCTGATAAAGCCCAGGGTTTGAAAGCAGTTTTTCTACCCGTTCCGCTAACGCAGAAGAATCTCCCGCCGGAAAGACCAGGGCATTGTCATGATCCACTAAATTGCCCTCAAACATGGGGTGATCCGATGCCACTATAGGAGTATACGAACATAACGCCTCATAAATAGTCATAGGTAATCCTTCTGGATAATCATGACGACTTGGAATAGTGACCAGATCCGCTTCTCTCATTAAAGGGACAACTTCATTGTTAGACACCAGTCCTAAAAACTCGACCTGCCGATCAATGTCTAACTGCTTTGCCTGCTCCTGGTAATAGGAAATGTCTCCTTTTCCTGCCATTTTAAGGGTGATTGGTAGATTCTTAGACTTGAGCTTTGAAACCGCTGCTAAAATATCCCCAACCCCTTTCGATTCGATCATTGAACCCACATAAACGAGCTGAAAGTTTTCCTTGTCGGGTTGAAGCTGTTTCGGGAGAAATTCCTCTGGAGTAACCGCTGGCTCCCAATCCCAGGGAATGATTTTGTCAGGATTGACCCCTATGTTTTGGAGCGATCGCGATGAATTAATGTTGTGGTTGGCAACCCATTCAATCTGTTTTTGGTTCAGCAGTCTGGCAAGCAAATAATTCCTGAATCTATCAATCAGTCGATTAGTTGAGAAGGAGTCAGCCAGCAGAGCAAGGGTTCGTACTTGATTGCGATTTGCCCACTGGAAAAGCCCTCTAAGTGGCACGTTGATAATCAGGTGGGTTGGGTTGTGCTGTTCCACTAAACGAAGCAACTCTTTCACTGGAATTTTAGAACCATACCCTCCACCGATCGCTCGCACTTGATTCGGAAGAACTTCGTTATAAGCTTCATCCGTAACACAGGCAAGAACGGCGATCTCATCAACTTTTTGGGCGAGTTCGGCGATCGTACTGATGGAGTATTTTTGGGCATGATAAGTTTCAGCACCTCCCTGACTAAAGCGATTGAACGCTTCACGATAGTCACCGCAGTATTGGATGATTAAGACACGGGGTTTGTGAACCATTCTGGACGTTTTTGACATCTCTCTATAGTGGGTAATACTCATGCATACATCGGGGGAGTATAGGAAACAAATCATTTTCTCTCCTATACCTTTAGAGAGGTTTTTGGGTCATCACAAACAACTACGGGGTTTGAGTCGGATGGATGACTGCAATCAGAGTTGTTTTCACTTTTTCTCAAATTCCCATATGATTTAAGACTGAAGTATATCGGGCAGGCGAGTTCAGAGTTTTATGGCAACGTTTTTACTAGAAATAGGGACAGAAGAACTACCTGCCGATTTTATTGATGGCGCGTTGGAACAGTGGCGATCGCGCATTCCTCAAAGTCTTTCTGAACATTATCTAACCCCAGAGAGTGTCGAATTTTATGGCACCCCCCGTCGTCTTGCGGTCTTGATCTGGGGGCTGCCCAAACGCCAGCCTGATCAAGAAGAGGAGATTAAGGGACCGCCTGCCCAGGCAGCCTTTAAAGGCGGGGAACCAACCAAAGCAGCCATAGGCTTTGCTCAGAAGCAAGGGGTGAGTTTAGAATCTCTGGAAATTCGCGCTACCGAGAAGGGCAATTTTGTGTTTGCTCGGAAAATGATTGTGGGCAAACCCACCGCCGAGATTCTGACTCAGCAGGTACAAGAGTGGATCATGGTTTTAGAAGGGCGGCGGTTTATGCGTTGGTCCGATGGTGATCTGCGGTTTCCCCGCCCAATCCGCTGGTTGGTCACCCTACTGGATAGTGAAGTGCTGCCGGTTGAACTGGTGAATGGCTCCCAGGGGTGCCGCAGCGATCGCCTCTCCCAGGGGCATCGCGTCCTGCATCCGCAGCCGGTTGAAATCACCCATGCTGAAGAATATGTCCGGCTTTTAGATGCTGCTTTTGTCCAGGTCAACATTGAGAAGCGGCGTAGTCTGATTGAACGGCAGGCTACGGCGGCGGCAGCGAAGGTGAACGGAGTGGCGGTTATCCATCCAGATTTGCTGGAAGAAGTGACGAATCTGGTGGAATATCCAACGGCAGTGGTGGGTCAGTTTGATGCAGAATTCCTTGAACTGCCACCGGAGGTGATTACGACTGAGATGGAGAGCCATCAGCGTTACTTCCCAGTGCTGAAGGAAGCGGAGTCTCTGGAACTCTTGCCCTATTTCATTACGATTTCCAATGGGAACCCAACCAAGTCAGACATCATTGCTAAGGGGAATGAGCGGGTCATTCGTGCCCGCCTATCTGATGGCAAATTTTTCTTTGATGCCGATCGCGCCCAGCCTTTAGAAAGCTATCTCTCCAAACTAGAAACGGTGACTTTTCAGGCAGATCTGGGTTCCGTTCGCGCTAAGGTAGACCGGATCGGTAGGGTTGCGAAACAAATTGCCGACCAGCTTCAGGTCAAGAACCAAACAGAGATTCAACGAACTGCTCTGCTCTGCAAAGCGGATCTGGTGACGCAGATGGTGGGGGAGTTTCCCGAATTGCAAGGGGTAATGGGTGAAAAATATGCCCGTACCAGTGGAGAATTGGAAACGGTCGCGATCGCCATCCTGGAACACTACCTACCCAAAGGAGCGGGTGACAAACTGCCCGCCACCCTGGCAGGTCAGGTCGTTGGGATCGCCGATCGCCTGGATACCCTGGTCAGCATTTTTGGTTTAGGCATGGTGCCCTCCGGTTCTTCCGATCCCTTTGCTCTCAGACGTGCTGCTAATGCCATCGTCAATATTACCTGGGCTGCCAATTTGCCCCTCAACTTGTATCACTTGTTGGATCAGGTGACGGCCGATTTTGCCCAGTCCTTTGCCACCGTAATGAAATCGTCCTTGGCTGAATTGCAACAGCAAATCCAGGACTTTTTCCTGCAACGGATTCGTACCCTGCTCCAGGAAGACCGCCAGGTAGACTATGACCTAGTCAATGCCGTGTTAGGTGACAATGATGTGGAGTATGCGGAACGGGCATTGAAAGACCTGCTGGATGTGCGCGATCGCGCCCTCTTTTTACAATCCATCCGCAACGACGGCACCCTGGGAACCATCTACGAAACCGTCAACCGCTCCTCCCGGCTTGCCGCCCAGGGCGATCTGGATACCACTGCTCTAGATCCTGCTCCCCTGGTCAATCCAAAGCTCTTCAAGCAACCATCTGAACAGGCTTTCTATGATGCGCTGGTGAAACTGCTGCCCCAAACCCAGGCAGCCCGGAAAGAACGAAACTACCGAAAATTGGTGAGTGCCCTGGCAAACATTGCCCCCACGGTCAGCACATTCTTTGACGGTTCCCAAAGTGTACTGGTGATGGATTCGGATCTGGATATCCGGCGCAACCGACTACATTTGCTAGGGCTGTTGCGTAACCATGCGCGGGTATTGGGTGATTTTGGGGCAATTGTGAAAAGCTGATTGTTGTATGTCAGGTGTGTTAGGTGCTAGGTGTCAGGTGTCAGGCATCGGTGCCAAACTTTGACGTGAGTGCTCAGCCAAACAGTGCTGTTAACGGGAAAGGGTAGTGCGACAATGCTTTTCGCTTGTTAATTTGTCCTAGATTTTGATGGTTATTGTTATACCTCATCGACTCCATGACAAAAAAGAAGAGACATCTTAAAGATGTCTCTCCGAGGCAATTTAACGTTGTCTTGTCTCAAGTGGGAGGGCGGAAGCCTGATCCTGGGGGTTTTTGCTTATATTTATCATCCGATCAATGGTGGAATCTCCGTGTGATCACGGTCGTAAAGGATTGTGATTCTTTAAAGGCGATCTCGTGACTGGGATATTACGGAACCGTGATCCCACTGAGACACTGACTGTGATGCCTATCACACACTTTTTCTATTTTCCATTTCCTGATGGCTTTGAGGGATTATTCAATAAATCTAGGACTTCTTGCAAGTTGGTTTGAGCAATCTCCAACTTTGGATCAAGTGCGATCGCCTGTTGATAGGCTTCAACCGCTTCTTGTAACCTACCCTGCTGCCTAAAAACATTGCCTAACCCAGCGTGTGCCAGAGCATGGTAATTAGTGGGTAGAGGTTCTGGCGGTGGAAAATATGGAGTTTTCAGAACATCACGATAAGCCACTATTGCCTCATCAAACCGCTTCTGTTCTGCCAGCCCATCTCCCAAAAGCACATACGGGATTGGATTGTAGTCCTCACTCAGTTCAACCGCTTTTTGGTAAGCGGCGATCGCCTGATTGAGTTTGCCTTGCTGCTTCAAAACTTTGCCGATCTGGAGATACGACAACCAAACATCCTCTGACTCCGGTGAAATTTGAATCGCTTTTCGATAAGTTGCAACTGCGCTATCAAATTTCCCTTGTTCAGCTAATGTATCTCCCAAAAGCATATAAATTTCGGCATCATCCGGCTCAAGCTGAATAGCGGTTTGGTAGGCTGCGATCGCCTCATGGAGTTTAGCTTGACCTGCCAACAGCATCCCTAGATTGTAATAAGCAGTCGCGTTGTCAGGCTTGATGTCGATTGCTCGACGAAGGAGCGCGATCGCTTCGTCTACTTTTTGCTGTTGCGATAACTCATGGCTGAGACTGAGATACGCATCGGCATTATCGGGATCTCCTGCATCAAGCTCGATTACCCGCCGGTAAAGAGCGATCGCCTCGTCATGGTTTCCTTGAAACGACAACCCATCTGCTAATCGCTTCAGAGTATGGATATGTTCGGGATCTAACTCAGTTCCTTTACGATAAGTACTGACTGCTTCTTCCCACTTTCGTTGGGACGAAAGTGCTTCTCCCAATCCAACTTGGGCGGCTGCATAGTTGGGGTCAAGCCGAACGGCTTTGCGGAAGATAGATTCTGCCCGCTCTAGCAGTTCTCCAATTCTGATAGGTTCTACAACACGAACCTGTTGAAGCAGCAAATTACCCAACCCCGTATAGCCTATTGCATCATCGGGATGGCTCTGAATAACTTGCTGCCAGATATCCTTAGCCTCCGCATAACGTCCGGCAGATTGAGCAGTGGTGGCTTGTTCAATCAACTGTTTCATTGTTTGAGCGATCGCAGGTTGAGTAGTCCATTGAAAAGCTACTACGGTCAAGGCTAGACACGTCGAAACCAGGGAAATCACTATCCTGGGTTTTTTCATGGCACAAACCGAATGTATTGACGCAGAAACCTATTTTTCCCATCTTATTGAAGTTGATCCAGCGATCGCCCCCATACTTTGCAGACCTTTTGGAGGTGCGATCGCGCTTGCTATGCTTAAGTTTAACTACTTCAAACAACGGCATCTGTAAGGCTACCCTATGGTTTCCCAACTACCAGCAGTCTCCTCAACTGAGATCATCTACCCCGAAAGTGACGGCAAGCCAATAGCTGACAATACCAAACAGTTCCGTTGGATTGTGGTGATTCAGCAAAATTTAGATTGGCTGTTTGCAGAGGATCCAAACGTTTTTGTGGCAGGTGATCTGCTCTGGTATCCAGTAGAAGGAAAGCCCAAAATTGTCACTGCCCCAGACGTACTCGTGGTGTTTGGTAGACCCAAAGGGGACAGAGGCTCTTATCAACAGTGGAAAGAAGGGGGAATTGCTCCTCAAGTAGTGTTTGAAATCCTTTCTCCTGACAATACCCAGACTGAGATGGAGAAAAAACTGCTGTTTTACGAACGGCACGGTGTTCAAGAATACTATATCTACAATCCAGATAATAACGAGCTACGCGGTTGGTTACGGGGGGAGGATGGCTTAGAAGCGATCGCCTCAATCGCTGATTGGGTCAGCCCCCAATTGAAGATTCAATTTAACTTGTCGGGCGAAATTCTCCAGATCTACCATCCCACTGGGGAACCTTTCTTGAGCTATGCCGAAATTGCCGAACGGGGGAAGCAGGAACGCCAACGAGCCGAGCAAGCAGAAACTGAATTAGAACGAGAACGTCAGCGATCGCAAGCTCTGGCAGAACGACTTCGCGGCATGGGAATCGATCCAGAACAACCCACTTAATCTGAAATTCTGGGTTTAGATTTTGATCGCCGCAAAACCGCTACTCTAGAATGGGATTTCTGCTTTTTCTTTGAAGCTGAACCAATCTAAAATTCACTATCATCAATCCAAAATCTGAGATCTACCCGTGCTTGACCTGAAGCTCCTTCGAGAAAAACCAGACTTTGTGCAAGAGCGGTTGAACAGCCGCAATGGCAACTATGACATCCAGCCCATCGTGCAGCTTGATGAACAGCGGCGCAAACTGGAAAGCGATCGCTCCCAACTTCAAGCACGCAGCAACGAAATTGGCAAATTGGTTGGGCAGAAGATGAAGTCGGGCAGCAAGCCCAACGATCCGGAAATCCTGGAATTGAAGGAAGAGGGCAACCAGATTAAAACTCAACTCAGCGCTCTGGAACCCCAGGAAAAAGAGATTAAAGCCCAAATAGACTCTCTACTGTTAACTCTGCCCAACCTACCCCTCGACTCAACCCCACTTGGCAAGGATGAAACCGAGAACGTAAGAGTTCGGTGTTGGGGCGATGAACACAAACCTCAAATTCAAGTTCTACCCCACTGGGAAATTGGCGAAAAGCTGGGCATTCTCAACACCGAGCGGGCAACTAAAGTAGCACAAACTCGCTTTGTCGCATTGATGGGATCGGCTGCCGCATTGGAGCGGGCACTAATCCAGTTCATGCTGGATACTCATATCGCCGCAGGCTACCTGGAAGTTCTGCCACCATTTTTGATCAACAGTACCTCCTTAACCGCAACCGGACAACTGCCCAAGTTTGCCGAAGAAAGTTTTCAATGCAAAGACGATGATCTGTGGTTGGCTCCCACCGCTGAAGTTCCTGTCACCAACCTCTATCGGGATGAGATTCTATCAGCCGATCAACTACCGATTCACCACTGCGCTTACACCCCCTGCTTCCGCCGCGAGGCGGGCAGTTATGGGCGCGACACCCGCGGACTGATTCGGTTGCACCAGTTTAATAAAGTAGAACTCGTCAAAATTGTCCATCCCGATACCTCAGAACAGGAACATCAAGCATTAGTACAGAACGCTGAAGCAATTTTGCAGGCTTTAAAGCTTCCTTATCAGGTGATTGAGCTTTGTACAGGCGATTTAGGCTTTGGTGCTGCCAAATGTTATGACCTGGAGGTCTGGTTGCCCTCAGCAGGCACCTATCGAGAAATCTCCAGTTGCTCAAACTTCTGGGACTTTCAGGCACGGCGGGGTAATATCCGCTTTAAGGAAACAGGTCAGAAAGGAACTGTGTTTGTTCATACCCTCAACGGCTCCGGATTGGCAGTTGGACGAACAATGGCAGCCATTCTAGAGAACTACCAGCAGTCCGATGGAACCGTGAAAGTGCCGGATGTATTGCAACCCTATTTCAAGCGAGAAATCCTCTGAACTCTTAAAATAGAGGTCAGTTTCGGAATTAGTCCTATGGTTTCAGCCCGTGACTATGACCTCCTGGCTGATGAGCCACTGAGCGATGAACCTGAATTGGAAAACTCCCTACATCTGGCTCAAATCGTTTTGCTGCTGACGTGCCTGGAATGGTGGTGGCAACAGCGGCAAGATTTTTTTGCAGCAGGCAATCTCAGCATCTACTACAAACCAGAGCAACTGGAACGGAATACTTTTCGAGGACCTGATTTTTTTGTTGTTTTGGAAACGCAGCGACGACCCCGGAATAGTTGGCTAGTTTCTAAGGAAGGTAAGTTTCCCAACCTGATTGTGGAAGTTCTTTCGCCCAAAACTGCCAGGGCTGACAAAACAACTAAGAAAACTCTGTATCAGGATGTTTTCAAAATACCCGAGTATTTCTGGTTTGACCCCAGAGCGAATCGATTGGAGTTTAAGGGTTTTCGCCTACAAGCAGGACAGTATCAAGAAATTGTGCCAGATGCCCAGGGATGGCTGTGGAGTGAACAGTTAGAACTGTATCTGGGAGTGGCGAATGGGATGTTGCGCTACTTCACGGCTGATGGGGTAATCATCCCCAACTTTGAAGAAGCAACTGCCCAGCAAGATCAGGTGATTGCAGCGATCTCACGGCGGGCAGAGCAGGAACGACTACGGGCAGAGCAGGAACGACTACGGGCAGATACGGCTGAGGCAATCCTCTTCCAGGAACGTCAGGACAAGGAACGGTTGCGGGCGTTGTTGCGATCGCGAGGCATTGATCCTGACACCCCGACCTAAGAGACTGTAAATTAGTTTGTGTCAAAGGTCAAAAAACAAGATCTAATGAACTAATGAACAAAGGCACTAAACTATGACCTTTCGACCGGAACTCATTGACGAGTTGCTCAAAGAATATCGTACTCCCCGAAGACCTAATGG